>JBEGTN010000306.1:0-2520 GCA_041179405.1 Verrucomicrobiota bacterium | reverse complement strand
AAGAGGCGGATGTTTTGAAAGGTGCGGGCGATGCCGGCGGCGACGATGCGGTGGGGGGCGAGGCCGGCGAGGGGACGGCCGGCAAAGGTCACGGTGCCGGAGGCGGGCGGGTAGAGGCCGGTGATGAGGTTGAAGGCGGTGGTCTTGCCCGCGCCGTTGGGGCCGATGAGGCCGACCAGTTCGCCCTCGTGCAACGTGAGGTCGAGGGCGTCCACGGCGGTGAGGCCGCCGAAGCGGACGGTGGCCTGCGAAAGCTGGAGGAGCGGGGCGGACATTTCGGAAAAACGGAAATGGGAAAAGCGGAAATTCGAAAAGGCGGAGAACGGAGACGGGGGGTCAGGCGGGGGACCGGGGCTTTGCGCGGCGGCGGGTGAAGTTAAACAGGCCCTGCGGGCGCAGGAGCATGAGGGCGATGAGCAAGGCGGCGTAGAGCACAAGTCGGTATTCGGCGACCGGGCGGAGGAACTCGGGCAGCAACGTGAGCAAGACGGCGGCGAGGATGACGCCGAGGGTGTTGCCGAGGCCGCCGAGGATGACCATGACCACGATCTCGATGCTGCGGGTAAAATCGAAACCGGCGGGAGTGATGGTGAGCTTGAAGTGGGCGAAAAGGGAGCCCGCGATGCCGGCGAAGAACGCGCCCACGGTGAACGCCACGACCTTGTAGCGGGCGGGGTCGAGGCCGGTGGCGGAGGCGGCGATCTCGTCGTCGCGCACGGCGCGGAAACCGAGACCGTAGGTGGAACGCACGAGACAGCCGACGGTAAACACCGTGGCGGCGGCGGCGGCGATGACCCAGAACGGCGTGGTGTAGGGCGGTATGCCATTGAGGCCGAGCGCGCCGCCGAGGGGCTCGAAGTTTTGCAGGAGCACGCGGATGATCTCGCCGAAGCCGAGGGTGACGAGGGCGAGGTAGTCGCCGCGCAGGCGGAGCGACGGGATGCCGACAAGCAGGCCGGCGAGGGCGGCGGCGGCTCCGCCAGCGACGAGGGCGCCGAAGAAGAGGGCGTTTTCGGCAAAGCCGCCGGGGACGGGCGAATCGCCGATGAGGCGCGGGCCGAGGAAGAGCGAGACGGCGGTGGCGGCGTAGGCACCGACGGCCATGAAGCCCGCGTGGCCGAGGGAGAACTGGCCGGTGTGGCCGGCGATGAGGTTGAGCGAAACGGCGAGGATGACGTTAATACCGACGCCGATCAGCACATCGAGATGATAGGGATCGAGGTGGCCCGAGAAAGCCGAGACAAGCCAGGCGACGCCGAGGGCGAGGAGAAGGCTGAGGTGGGGCTTGGGCATGGGCGGAGGACGGAAGACGGAGGGCTAGACTTTTTCGACGCGGAGTTTGCCCAGGAGACCGGCGGGGCGGAAGAGCAGGAAGAGAATGAGCAGAGCGAAGGCGATGGCGTCCTTGTAAGTTGAATACTCGCTGCCGCCGACGAAGGTCTCGACCAAGCCGAGGAGCAGGCCGCCGAGGGCCGCGCCCGGGATGCTGCCGATGCCGCCGAGGATGGCGGCGATGAAGGCTTTGAGGCCGGGCAACACGCCCATGAACGGGTCGATGGACGGATAGTTGGTGGCGTAGAGCACGCCGCCGGCCCCGGCCAGGGCGGAGCCGAGCACGAAGGCGAAACGGATGACGACATCGTTGTTGATGCCCATCAAACGCGCGGCGCGCGGGTTCTGGGAGACGGCACGCAAGGCCGCGCCCATTTTAGTGCGGAAGACGATGAAGCGGAGCGCGACCACGAGCACGAGGGCGACGAGCAGCACGACGACCTGGTTGCTGGAGAAATCCAATCCGCCGACGGAAAGCGCGCGGGCGGGAAAAACGGCGGGAAAGGCGCGCGGCGCGGCGCCGAAGACCAACTGGCCGACCGCCTGGAGCAGGCAAGATACGCCGATGGCGGTGATAAGGACGTTGAGCGTGGGCGCGTTGCGCAGCGGGCGGTAGGCGAAACGCTCGATCAACGCGCCGAGCACGGCGCAGACCAGCATGGCCCCAAGGACGACGAGCACGCCGCCGAGGACGGTGCCGGCGGGCACGAGCGGGGCGAGGTAGAGGCCGGCGAAAGCCCCGACCATGAAGACATCAGAGTGAGCGAAGTTGATGAACCGCAGCACGCCGTAAACCATCGTGTAACCCAGGGCGAGAAGCGCGTAGATCGCGCCAAGGGAGAGGCCGTTGACGAGCTGCTGGAGAAATTCGGTCAAGGCGGAGGAAGGCAGTGGACGGGAAAAGAGGGACAGAGCGACAGAACGGCGGAAGAAAGAACGACAGAAGGATAGAACGACAGAGGGCGGAAGACGGAGCGGCGGGAGGGGCGGAAGCGGTTGGGGGTGTGGGCTGTTTTTCTGACGCTCTGTTCTCTGTCGCTCTGTCGTTCTGGTTTGTTCCGTCTTTCCGAATCAGGGGGCTACGCTTTGGACGAATTTAAATTTGCCGCCCTGGACAGTGATGATGCTGGCGGCTTTCGAGGCGTTGCGGTCGGCGTCCAGGGTGGTGATACCGGTGACGCCGGCGAA
>JBEGTN010000305.1:0-9135 GCA_041179405.1 Verrucomicrobiota bacterium | reverse complement strand
GCTCCTACTCAGCCCCTTCCTTGTCCTCGCTAACCGCTACCTTCGCCAACGCCGCTTCCATTTTCTTAGCGTAGTCGGCCGGAGGCATGATGGCCCAGTATTTCTCCGCCTCGGCCGGTTTCACAAGTTCACGATAATGACGGAAAATCATGGGCGGTGAATTGCCCATCTCCAAGGCCAACTCCGCTGCACTCTTCAAAATTGGCAGGCGATAGGAGCCATAGGAGTGCCGAAGTCCGTTATCGTGCCACAGAATGCCCGCCTCAACCGTGCCATCCGAATTCTTAATTTCTTTGGCGAGCCATCGACGAATGATGAATTGAGTTTTCTGAGAGGTGCAGAGTGGACCTTTGTTCTCACGAAACGGAACCAGCCAAGCCGCAAGATTCGACTGTATCGGCACAAGTCGCCGTTGGGCCGTCTTAGATTTATCTGCTGAAACCTCGATAAGGTTATGCTCAAAATCGAAGTTCTCCCATTTTAAGCGACCAAGCTCTGCAGCTCGAACCCCACTGAACGCACCAACCGCAAAATACGGCAGCATCGAAGGTCTGTATTTTGCCAAACGCTCAAGCGCTCGGTTCAGCTCATCCGGTGTGAAGATCTCAATCTTACCACCCACATCTTTTGCACGGCTTAACTCGTCGGCGGCCGTGTTTAAACTCGATGGAAGGTAGCCAGCTCGTTTGGCGAAATGGAACAGAGCCGTTACCGCATTCGCATAGTTGTTTCGGTTGCGCGGACCCACTCGCTCCTCTCCAGACTTTAGTCCGCGAAGCCACGTTTCGATGTTCGTTGTTGTGATCTCTGAAATCTGACCGGTGAAATCCGTGGCGAAGCGCCCGCACCGTAAGCGAAGATCTCGAAGATATCGGAAAGAGAGCCCGTCGGCAGTCTTAGCCTGAACCAACTCCTTGCAGATTTCCGGCACTGTTTTTTTTGTTAGCGACGCCGCGCCCGATTTCAAAAAGAATTGAACCGCTTCGAGGATGGTGCCCTTGCCGGCAAGCATTTCATGGGCTCGCCGGTATTCATGAACGACAGGCAGCAATCCCTTGCCAACGGCCTCCAGCTCGATGCGGGCCATAGCCGACTCTTGGATTTCAACGGGGCGCATGTCGTTCGCGCCGGTCACGCCATTGATCAGACGCATCAGTGTGGTTTTGGCGTGGCTCTTCGCCTCGGGCAGGGTGCTAAAGTTTTTCTGAACTCGCTTCCCGCTCTCGTAGTAGTCCACGACGAAGCTCTCGTAATCCACCCCTTTTTTTGAGCGGATAACGGTGTGAATTTTGACCTTGCACGACCCCTCGCTTAATTCGGTGCGAGTGCGGCCGTTTTGCGCAGGAATATTCCTTGTTTGCATACCCAGACTTTAGCAGAAAAGCCAAAGTCTGTCGAGAAACTGTAGAGAAAACGGATTTTAAACTCCGTAAATCACCTAAGTATCACACAAGTAAGCATATAAAATGGTGGAGGTGGCGGGAGTTGAACCCGCGTCCCCCTGACCTTCGCGCACAGCGCCTACCCTCATAGTGCCGTTTTAAATTCGCCGCCGACCCGCGACTGCACGCGCAATGTCGTCAACTAACCCCCGGATCGAAGATACGACGCCCACACCGCGGGTGGCTCTGGGCGTTATGTCCACTGTCGTCGATCTCATCAGCTAGTGGACGTCGCTGGGAGATCGTCACCGCACTTAGGCGGCGAGGGGCATTTCTTCGTAGGTGCCGTTTATGTTTTTTGTGAAGGATGATTTACGCGAGGCCTTCACTCGCGGAGGGCAGCCATACACTCCAACCAAGGGTCGAATCCAGAACACCCCCAAAATGATTTGGGAGATCTCCGGGAGTCCCGCCGGTGAGGGCGAGACGTGCTGACGATCTGAAAGAACGAGCGGTCACCCTCGCCCACCCCGCCCGCGTTTGCAAGCGCCCGGTTCGGTCCGCCGTGGCACAGGCATTCCTGCCTGTGTATTCCTATCCGTGTTCTGACCACGCGCCCCCCGGAGCAAACCACAGGTCCCGCTTGCGGGATACCACCCGCTCAACTCCGCCGCAGCGCCGCCCACTCGGCCAGGATGGGCGCATCCGCCGCCGGCATGGGCAAGGCCGCCATCTCCGTGTCGGTCACCCAGCGCAAGGCCTGGTGCTCGCGGCTCTCCGGCGCGGGACTGCCCGCCGCCAACCGCGCCGCGAAGGGCATCAACTCGATCGCCACCTCCGCATACTCGTGCCGCACCGCCGCCAGCGCCGCGCCCACCTCGATCTCGCAACCCAGCTCCTCCGCGATCTCGCGCCGCAGCGCCGCCTCGGACGTTTCGCCGGGCTCGACCTTGCCGCCGGGGAACTCCCACAGACCGCCGAGGTGTTTGTGCGCGGGACGCTGCGCCACGAGCACGCGGCCCTCAGCATCCTCGATCAAAGCGCACACCACCGCCACCGTCCGGCTCGTCTTCATGCCGGAGCGCTAGGGAAAATAAGCCGCCCTTACCAACTGTAAAAGCCACCCGCCGCTCACACCACCGGCCTGCGGCGGTAGAAAAGCAGGCCCGGCAGCGCCAGCCCCACCGCCAGAGCAGCGATGATGAAAAACGCCCGCAGGCCGTTGTCCATCGCGGTGCGCAACAGCGCCTCCGAGTAGCCCTTGCGCTCGATCTCCACCAAGGCCAGCAACGCGGTGAACGCATACACGCCGGGGATCATCGGGATCATCGCCGCCACGGTGAACACCTTCGGGTGCGCACGCCATTTTTGCGCCCAGTAGATACCGATCACGCTCACCACGGCGGCGGCGATGAGAGTCGCCAGCTCGATGGGCAGCGGGCCGACCACAGGAAGGCTGAATTTATAGAGGCTGAAGCGCAGCGCGTGCCCGATCGCGCCGGCCAGCGCGCAGTATTTGAGCGCCTCTTTCGGCACGTTGAAAATCATGGCAAACCCCACCGCCGGCACCGCCGCCAACCCGAAGTCTTGCAGGAGCGTGAAGAGCGGGTTCATAGCCAGGTCCAGACGTTCCAGACCGTCATGGCCAGCACGATGCCGGCACAGCACGCGAGCAGCAGCAGCACCGCCATGAGACCGCGCGAGATGCCCGTGTTGATGTAGCCTTTGACCATGTCGGAGACGGCGTTGATGAAGGGAAAACCGGGCACGAAGAGCAGCACGCAGGCCGACATCGCGACCTTCGGGCTGTCCACCCAGCCGTGGATCACGCCCTGCGCGGCGATGGAGGTGGCGACGAAGGCCGCCGCCGCGAAATTCACCAGCGAGTTGAAGTGCAGCGAGGCCAGCCACTGCCGCACCTGCATCGCCACCGCGCTCGCCGCGAAGGTCAGCACATAGGTCCACACGTCCGCCTCGGCCCCGCGCGCGAGCAGGCCCAGCCGCGCGAAGGCCGCGCAGGAAAGCCCCACCATCACCGACACCAGCCAGCGCGGGTAGCGAAAGGGTTTTATCTCGTCCAGACGCCGGGCCACACCGACGGCGTCGAGCTGTTTCTCCTCGGCGAGCAACATCGTGCGCTGCACCTCGGTGACGGCGTGCATGTTGATGCCGCGATCGATGTTTCGCCGCACCGTGGTGTGGCAACAGCCGCCGCGAATCGTCGTGATGCTGATGCCGTTGGCCAGCAGCACGAGTTCCACCGCGTCCATCCCGAGCGCGAGGCCGAGTCGGCGCGCCACCGACTCCACCAACGCGCTCTCCGCCCCGTGCTGGAGCAACATGATGCCGGCCTGCGCGCACAGGCGTGTGACCTCGCGCTGGTCGTCCCGCACCCAGGTGACCTTGTCCGCGTTCATGCGCGCCCTCCCTGCGGGCGGAAGGCCGGATAACGATCGTTAAACAAATGCATGTGCGTGAGCATAGCAGGTCTGCGGCCGGGAGCATCGAAGTTTTTTGGTTAACAACACTCAAAATTTAATACCCGCCGCGCGCTCTTTCCCGCCACGATTTACGAGGCGGCGCACGTTTAGTCTTCAACTCACCCCTCTCTCGCCCCCAGCTTGCCGACGTGCCCGAAACCATGCGCATCCTCATCGTCGGCGGCGGCGCCGCCGGCTTTTTCGCCGCCATCAACGCCGCCGAAGCCGCGCCGCAGGCCCGCGTGTGCCTCTACGAGGCGACCGCCCATCCGCTCGCGAAGGTGCGCGTCTCCGGCGGCGGCCGCTGCAACGTCACCCACGCCTGCCCCGAGCCGCGCGAGCTGGTGAAACGCTACCCGCGCGGCGGCCGCGAGCTGCTCGGCCCCTTCACCCGCTTCGGCCCGCGCGACACCATCGAGTGGTTCGCCGCGCGCGGCGTCACCCTCAAGACCGAGGCCGACGGCCGCATGTTTCCCGACACCGACGACTCCGCCACCATCGTGAACTGCCTGCGCCACGCCGCCGAGGAGGCGGGCGTGAAAATCTTCACCAGCATGGGCGTCCGCCACATCGTCGCCGCCACGCCCGGCACCGACCCGGCCAATGCATCTAGTCAATCAATGATTGACGAGACTCCGGGTGCGGCCGGCGTCGAGCCCGGAAGCACGGAGCGTGAGGGATCAGGCGGCGCGTTCGCTGGTTTTGACGTCACCTTCACCGACGACTCCGTGGCGCGCTTCGACCGCGTGCTGCTCGCCACCGGTGGCAACAAGTCCTCCGTCGGCCTCACCATCGCCGAGGCCTTCGGCCACGGCATCGAGCCGCCCGTCGCGTCGTTGTTTACCTTCCACATCGACGACCCGCGCCTGCGCGGCCTCGAAGGCGTGGCCGTGCCCGGTGCCAGCACCAGCGTGCCCGGCACCAAGCTCGCCGAGACCGGCCCGCTGCTCGTCACCCACTGGGGCTTGAGCGGTCCCGCCATCTTAAAACTCTCCGCCTGGGGCGCGCGCGAACTCGCCGCCCGCGACTACCGTTTCCCGCTGCGCATCTCCTGGACCGGCGGCACCCAGACCGAGGCCTTCGACGCGCTCACCTACTGGCGCAACGCCCACCCGCGCAAACAGCTCGTCAACACCAACCCCTTCGTCATGCCCGCCCGCCTCTGGGAGCGCTTCATCGCCGCCGTGCCCGGCCTCACCCCCGAAGCCCAGTGGGCCGGCATCTCCAAGGAAAATCTCCAAAAACTCGCCGCCCAGGCCGCCGCCGCCGACTTCACCGTCGAGGGCAAGAGCCTCAACAAGGACGAGTTCGTAACCTGCGGCGGCGTGCGCCTGCGCGAGGTCGATTTCAAAACGATGGAGAGCCGCCTCCAACCCGGCCTGCACTTCGCCGGCGAACTGCTCGACATCGACGGCATCACCGGCGGCTTCAATTTCCAGGCCGCCTGGACCACCGGCTGGCTCGCCGGCCAAGCCCTCGCCGCCGCCGCCAACGCCGGGTTTGCTCCCTCGTAGGGTCGCACCTCGCGTGCGACCGGGCTTGGTGGATCAACGCTCCGTGGTCGTGCTGGCTGATCGAGGTAGGGCGGGACCGCTGGGACCGCCGGGCTCGGAGAACGGAACGGCGGGCCCAGCGGTCCCGCCCTACCTCAGACCCTCCCGCACGCAATCCCCCCCACCCTCCTCACCGCCGCCAACGCCGCTCCCGCCCCCTGACCAATTTCCGCGCGGCATTTGACCAACAACGCCGCGAGTGATTGGTTGACAGTGAAACTCAGTCTCAACTGACTCTCGCCCGTCTCGATGTCCTTTTCGCCCATTCATTCCAAACCCGCCGCTCTGCCGCTTTGCCAGCTCCCCGCCGGCGCGTCCGGCCGGGTATGCGCATTGAGCGGCGAGGCTTCGTTTTGCCAACGTGTTCGTGAGATGGGCTTTGGCGAACGCGCCTTCGTCACCAAGGTCGGCGGCAGCGGTCCCTTTATCTGCGTCGTCAACGGCTGTCGGCTCGCCCTCAGCCACGATGCCGCCGCCCAGATCCTGATCGAACCCATCGGTCTGCGCGCTTAAAACCGGCTCCGCCTTTTGGTAGGCTTGAACGTGAGTTCAAGTTTTAGCCTCCGCACCTCCCGCGCCCTTTTGACACTCTCATTCCGACCCTTTCCCGATGAGCTCCGCCGCCACGCCCACGCCCGCCCCCGTCGCTAACCTCGCCCAACTCGCCGTCGGTGCCTCGGCCGTGGTGAAGGCCTACCCCGCCGCCGGCGTCGCCTTCACCCGCCTGCGCGAGATGGGGCTGCTCCCCGGCACCAAGATCACCCTCATCCGCACCGCGCCGCTCGGCGATCCGCTCGAGATCCAAGTGCGCGGCTACCGGCTCTCTCTGCGTAAATCCGAGGCCGAACACATCCTGCTCGAGACCGCTCCGGCGACCGCCTGAGCCGGCCCCCGTCGCCGCCCCTCAGCGCCGCGTCAGGGCGCGAGGCGATACACGCGAAAGTTGTCCAGTCGCAGGTGGTTTTTCACCGTCCGAAAGCCAAACCAACCGAAAGTAAAAGGCGCCGGGTCCTCGAAGCTGAGGACGACCTCCCCGTCGCGGATGAACTGAATCCGGCCCGCGTCCGCGATGAGCTGGATTTTCACCGTCCGGTTCGGGACGTTCATGAACTTCGCCGCGCTCAAATCATGCTCGGGCAGGAGCGGCTTGGTGCCGTCCCCCGGATAGCGGCGGAAACGGGTGGTCTTGTTGTCGTTCGCCCCGTAGCCGACGTAGTAGAGCCGGAGCGCGTCGTAGTTTTTAAAAATCCCGCCGCGCGCCTTGCTGTTAACAAACAGGTCGTCGGGGTGCGCGGGGTCAGTCGCCATCCAGAAGCAATTCAGGTCGCTCACGCGATCATTGACGCCGCCGTGCTGGACGAGGGTGGCCTCGAACTCGATGCGGACGGGACCGGTGAGCTTTTCGCGAAACCAGACCGTGCACCCCGTGTCGTCGTCGATGTCCAGCGTGCCGTCAGCCAACGCGGTGGTGCCGCCGGGAGCCTGCTCGACCACCCACGCCGAGAGGTCGTGGTCGAAGTCGTCGCGGTAAAGCGGCTCGCCGTCGTCGCAAAAACCGAGCGCGGGCGCGACAAGCAACAGGGCGGTCGCCAGACGGGCCACACGGGCAAAGCGCGACCGCCGCGCTGCCGCGCCGCAGGACGATCCCCCGCCGGATGTTGTCATGGATCGAAGCGCCTTCATCGCCAACAGTTGACCTGGATGACGCGCCCCGCGCCAGCCCGTTTATACCGACGTCCTCATGTCTTTGGTTTAAGGTAGGGCGGGACCGCTGTGGCCCGCCGCGAGTAACCCTGAGCCTTCGCCACGTCTGCGGCGCGCCCTACCCCAAGGCAGGCTTCCGTAAGCCCGCCCATTCCGACTGTAACAAGGGGCGTAGCTTGCCTACGACCGCGAAGGGTGCCTCGGCACCGACACCGAACTCGGTCGCCCCACACCCGGTCGCACACGAGGTGCGCCCCTACACCGAGCCCGGTCGCGTCGCGTCACCTGGTCGCCGCCACCCGCCTATTCCACCCCCGACACCGACAGATCGGCGGGATGCTCGATACTGAAGCGCAACGGCAGCTCGCGTTTCTCGCCAGGCTTCAGGTCGAGACGCCAGGTGAGTTTGCCGTCGGCATCGCGCGCGATGCCCACCTTTGGCGGCTGGGCGGCGGCGTCCTCGGGCTTGAGCAGCTCGCGCTCGGCGGGAGCGAGGAGTTTAACGAGGATCTTCTCGTCGCGAGGCACGGGCACGGCGTCCTTGATCACGACGCGCTCGGGGGTGCGCTTGTTATTCGTAACGGTCACTAGGATATCGTAGCTCGTGCGACGGCTTTTGGTGGTGAAGCCGGTGTCCTCGGTGAAGCGCGACACGATCTTGCGCTTGATGGCGACGCCCTCGTCGGCCCCGAGATTGAGGGTGAGTTTTTCGCCCGGCATAGTGGTGGCGAGGCGTGCGGTGGCGACGAAGGTGTCGTCGAGGAACACGTTGAGCGCGCCGCCGAGGAAGGGGAGTTCGCTGGTGTTGGTCACGTAGGCGGCGAGGAAGGCGGTCTCCTGCAGCTTCGGCGTGGCCTGGTATTGGAGCGTGGCGACGAACACGGCGCTGCCGAGCGGCACACGCTGCGAGGTGTTGTCGCTGGCGAGTGTCACCGAGGTGGCGATGCGGAAGCTCGCGCTGGTGGCGGCGGACTCGAGGAACGCCTCGGCTCCGCGCAGATAGTCTCCCTCGTCGAGGCTTGCATTCGCGGCGGAAAAACTGGCGTCAGTCGGATTCAGAAACCCGTGCTGCCCGATCACGGTCACGCTTGGATCGGGACGCTTCGGCTTTTTGCTGCCGAAAAGCGAAAAACTTTGAGAAGCACTCACCTGTTCGGGATGAAGCAAATCCACATACCACGCGCCTATCTCCGGTTCCGCGCCGCCGAGGCCGGGGCGCGCGGTGGAAAGCGTGAGCGCGACGCCGTTCCAATCCTCGCCGGTGGAGTTGCGCACGAGGCCGAAGGCGTCGAGCTGCACCTGGCGCTCGGTGCTGCGCAGGCGGGCGTCGTAGGCGGGTGTCCAGCGCGCGCCGGGCAACGCATAAGCGAGACTCAGCTCAACCGAACCGGCGGAGGGCGCGGCGAGCCGGATCGTCACCGCCTTGGTCGCGCGGCGGCCGGATGGTTGACCGCGTAGTTCTTTTAGCTGCGCTTCAGTGGCGGAGATTTTCTCGTTCAGCGCGGTGCACTCGAGATCGAGTTTTTGCGTATCGGAGTTCAGCCTCGCGCGCTGTTCCGCTGAGAAGGCCAGCAGTTTGGCGTAGTCCTCCAGCGAAGGCCGAACTGGCGACGTGGTGCCAGTCGGCGCGGCTACCGGAGTCGTTTCCGCTTTTTCAATACTCTGCACAAGGCCGCGTTGCGCCTCCAGCACGCCGGCCCGATCAGTCAAGGCTTGGCCCTCGCGTCGCAAGGTCGCGAGTCGATCCTCCAGCGCCTTCAAGCGGGCATCCGGCTCGTCTGCCGTAAACACCGTGCGCGTGGTGATATCGAGCAAGGTCGCCGCAACCGTTCCCCTGGCGGACACCTGCACCGACTCGTCCATCAACCCGGCGGGCAGGCCCGCGAAGACCACCTCCACGCCGCCGGCCGGCAACGTTACTTTCGCGACCCGTGTCACCACCGCGCGGTCCGGATAAACCGTCGCCGCCATGAGCCGTGACTCGGCGGTCAACGGCGCGGCCGTGGTCGTTGCCAC
>JBEGTN010000304.1:0-4555 GCA_041179405.1 Verrucomicrobiota bacterium | reverse complement strand
CTTCGGGATGAGTTTATTGGTGTTTGGAATCGTTATGCTCGTGGCCATCCAGTTTGGCTATGTTCCGAGAAAGTTGGCCAATCTCACGCCGTCGCAAATCAGGGTTTGTGGCGCTTCTTTTACGGTCATCGGTGCCCTGTTGCTCGGCTTAGGCGATAATGCCAGACGGTGGAAAGCCATCGGGCTCGGGTTCCTCGCCCTCTTGGGGCTGGGCGTCCTGCTGGTGGTGGCTTCGGTGCTGGTCCACAAGTGCGGGCGGCGCACATCATATCAGCACCCAGCACCGCCACCTCCTGCGGCGGCGCAGCAGTCTAATCCTCCGCGCCAATCCACGCCGGTTGATCTCGCCGTTCAGGCTCCACGGGAAGGCCCCGCAGCTACTCGTGAAAAGTCGCCTATGATGATGCTTTTCGAGAAGAGACGAATCTGGGAAAAACAGTTCGGCCGCGAACGGGTCTGGAACATCGTGGTGCATTTACGTGGAACGACGCCGCCCGCAGACCTTGAAACTCGTTTAAGCTCGCTGGTAACCGATTCTTCCGGCGGCGCGCTCGTGGTGCCGGTCACAAATCTGATCGAGGCTACTGTCGCTCCGGTGGATGGCGGTGATAAAATAAAATCAGTCCTCATCACTCTTTTTCCCGGAGCGACAATTAGGCTGATCCCTGGGGATTATCGCGTAGTGGTGATTGCAAACCCACGCTGAAAGGCAGCCGGGAGGAACTTTAGGCGAGGTCGAATAGCAACGCCTCGGTTTGCTTCGTCGCCGTCAAGGTAAGCGTGCCGGGTGCCTCCGTGCTCGCGCCGTCGCCGGTCGCGAGGGCCACATTATTTAAAGTCAGCGCACCTTCGGCCACTTGCAGCCAAGCTCCACGACCGGCCTTGAGCGTGTGGGTCACTGTTTCGCCGGGCTGGAGACGAATGCGATAGATGTCGGCATCCTGGTTGAGGGTCGCCGAGCCCTCGCGGCCGTCAGACGAGATGACGAGCACCTTAGGCGCGGCGGCGTGTTCTGGCGTGGGCAACCATTCGGTGTAGCCGGGCGCGAGTCCTTTCGCGCGCGGCTGGATCCAGATTTGGAGGAAATGCAGGGCGCCGTCCGCTGCGGGATTGAATTCGCTGTGACTCACGCCGCGTCCGGCGCTCATGAGCTGGATCTGGCCTGGCTTAAGCACGCGGCCATTGCCGAGGCTGTCTTTGTGCGCGAGCGCGCCTTCAAGAACATAGCTGAAGATTTCCATGTCGCGATGTGGATGCGTGCCGAAGCCGCGTCCGGCGGCTACGTGGTCATCGTTGATGACCCGCAGACTGCGAAAGCCGTTGTGCGCGGGGTCGTAGTAATCGCCGAACGAAAAGGAGTGCTTCGAATCCAGCCATCCCAGGTTGGCCCGTCCGCGTTCGGCGGCGGGGCGGACGGTGACGGTGGCGCTGGCGGTGGTGTCGGTCGTGGTTGTTTTCATCGGTGCCAGTATGCCAGCTCCGGTTGATTCAGGCCAATGCCATGTGCTTGGCCTGAGCCTGCCTTTTGGTTATGACAGGACGGAATGGAACTCCGACAACTGCGTTACTTCGTGGCGGTGGCCGAGGCTGGCAACATCAGCCGCGCCGCCGAAAAGATATTTCTGACCCAGCCCGCGCTGAGCCGGCAGATCAAGGCGCTGGAAGGCGAGATCGGCCAGTGTTTGCTGGAGCGGCAGGCGCACTCCATCCGGCTGACTCCGACGGGCGAGGCCTTGTTGCGCGAGGCGCGCGAGTTGCTCGCCCACGCCGACCAAGTCTTGGAGAAAACCCGCGCTACCGGACGCGGCCTGCGCCTTCGTGTCGGCTACGCGCCCTCGCTGGCCGGGGGCATGCTCGCGCAGGCGGTGGAGAATTTCACTCAGTTGCACGCCGGAGCGCGGGTGGAGTTGTTTGACCTCTCGACCGTGGAGATGCTCGCCGGCCTGGAGGCGGAGGAACTCGATGTGGTGATCACGGTCGCGGGCGATGCCCGCCCGCGCGGCGTGCGCTGGACGCCATTGGTCCGCACTCCGTGGCGATTGGCGGTCGGTCCGAGACATCGCCTGGCCGGCAAAGCGCGGGTCACGCCCGCCGAGGTGGCGAAGCAGCGGATGCTCGTTTTCTGCCAGCGCGACTACCCTGAGTATCGGGAGATTTTAAAGGATTGGCTGGGGGAGAATCGTTTGCGCGCCGACATCGTCGGCGAATACGACGGAGGTGACAGTCTTATGGCCGCCGTCGAGTCCGGCCTCGGTGTGGCCTTGGTCACGGCCCGCATGGCGCTGCGCTTTGAAAAGCGTGTGCCGACCAAACCCATTACCAAAGGCCCAAAGCCTCTCTGCATCGTCGCCGGGCACCGCACGGACCGGGCCACCGCCGCCGCGCTGGCCGTGCTGGTCGAAGACTTGCGTGTCGCAGCACAGGGCGCGGACTGATTGGTCTGGTTGCCATGTCCGTCTCACCGCCCCGCCATTTTGCCCGCTATGTCGCTCTTGGCGACAGCTCGACCGAGGGCATCGACGATCCCGACGGTGCCGGCGGCTACTACGGCTGGTCGCAACGGCTGGCCGAGCGGATCAATACGACACAGGGCGGATTGCTCTACGCCAACCTCGCGGTGCGCGGGCTCACCACCGCACAGGTGCGTGAACGCCAGCTCGCCGCCGCCCTCGTGCTGCGTCCCGACCTCGCGACTGTGTTCTGCGGCACCAACGATGTGACGCAGCCGCGTTTCGATGCCGGTCGCGTGGCCGCCGACATCGAGCATATGCAGCGCGCCTTGGTCGCAGGCGGCGCCACGGTGCTCAGTTTCACTTTGCCCGACCTTACTCCGCTCATGCCGCTTGCGCGTTTGATCGCGCCCCGCATCGCGGCGCTCAACGCGGCGCTCGCCCGGGCGTCACGGAATAGTGGCTCGATTCTGGTGGATTTTGCCGCGTATCCGGTTGCCACCGACGTCCGGCTCTGGAGCGAGGATCGCATCCACGCCAACGCCGAGGGCCACACCCGTATCGCCGAGGCGCTCGCCCACGCCCTGCGTCTGCCCGGCAGCAACGAGGCCTGGAACAGGCCTTTCGCCACCGTATTCAAACCGACGCGCCTCCAACGCTGCGCCAACGAACTACGCTGGACCCGCCGCCACCTTTTACCGTGGCTCTGGCAGGGGATGCGCGGTCGCTCCTCGGCGGACGGTCGCGTCCCCAAGCGCCCCGCGTTGATGCCGATTTGAGATTCCCTCCGGAGCTTCTCTCCTCAACGGTTTCCGGCTCCAACCTTTCCATCTATGAAAAAATACATCGTCGAGTTCATCGGCACCTTCTTCCTCGTTTTCACCGTCGGCATGGCCGTGCACAGCGGCAGCGCCCTGACTCCGCTTGCCATCGGCGCTTCGCTCATGGTGATGATTTTCGCCGGCGGCCACGTTTCCGGCGGACACTTTAACCCCGCCGTCACCCTCGCGGTCTGGCTGCGCGGCAAGTGCGACACCAAGGATGTCCTTCCCTACTGGATCGCCCAGCTCGCCGCCGGTCTTGTCGCCGCCTTCATCGTGGTTTACCTCGCCGGCAAACCTTTGCTCGGTGCCGCCTCCCATGAAGTCGTGCCGTCCCTGATCGCCGAGTTCCTTTTCACCTTCGCTCTCGCCTGGGTGGTGCTCAACGCCGCCACCGCCAAGGGCACCTCGGGCAACTCTTTCTACGGCCTCGCCATCGGCTTCACCGTGCTTGCGGGCGCGGTCGCCGTGGGTGGCGTCTCGGGCGGCGCCTTCAACCCTGCCGTCGGCCTCGGCGTCGTCGTCATGGGCTTGGAGAAACTCAGCCAGTTCTGGATCTACATCGCTGCCGACCTCGCCGGCGGTGCCGCCGCCGCGCTGGCTTTCAAGGCCACCCACGAAGCAGGGGAGTAAGCCTTCAGCAGAAAATTAGCAAAACCACCCCGACCACCGGTCGGGGCTACAAAAAGGCCGGACGATTTTTCGTCCGGCCTTTTTCGTGTCTTCAGCGTGGCACAGACATTCCTGTCTGTGATTTTCATTCCTGTGCAAACCAGAACACAGGCAGGAATGCCTGTGCCACTCCCTCCGACGCAATCCGTGCCCGCCTCAGCGGCGTCCGCCGCGTGTGCCGCGGGTGAGTCGGCCGGCCGGCTTGGGTGCGGCGGCCTCGGCTTCGGCCAGGGCGTTCTCATCGAACAGGGCCGAATAAATATAAGGGAAGTCGGCGAGTTTCTTGCGCTCAATCTTCGCGCCGATGAAACGCTCGATGGAACGCGCGTCGCGCACGTCCTCCTCCGTAACGAGGGTAAAGGCGTCGCCGGAGTTGTTCGCGCGGCCGGTGCGACCGATGCGGTGGACGTAGTCCTCGGCATTCTCGGGCACGTCGTAGTTCACCACGTGCGAGACGCCCGCGATGTCGAGGCCGCGCGCGGCGATGTCGGTCGCCACGAGGACCTCGAAACGGCCGTCTTTAAAACCCTGCAAGGCGTCCACGCGTTCGCGTTGATTGCGGTCGGAGTGAATCACGCCGACGGTGTGCTGTTCGCGTTCGAGACGGGCGGC
>JBEGTN010000303.1:0-3058 GCA_041179405.1 Verrucomicrobiota bacterium | reverse complement strand
GCAACTTCATTAATACGGGCGTCATGAACGGTGCGACTAGTGTCGTGATGGCCGTGACAGTCACGGAAAGCACGAGGTTGGAGCGGGCGATGTAGGCCATGACGTTCGACGCCAGTCCGCTCGAACAGGAGCCGATGAGAATCACTCCGGCGGCGATCTCGGGCGGAAAGGAGAAGACGCGCGTCAGCCCGTAGCCAACCAGCGGCATAACCGAAAAATGGCAGACGATTCCCACGACCACACCGCGCGGGGTTTTGAAGACGCCCGAAAAATCATGCAGGCTCATCTGCGTGCCCATGCCGAACATCACCAGCTGCACCACGCCGAGCAGCAGCCACTTGTTGCGCAGGTTAAGATCGCCCCAGTGGGTAAAAGCCGACGGATAAATCATCGCCGCCACGACGGCCGCGAGAATCCAGGCGGTGTATTGGTAACCCTTGAGCGAAGGCACCGCGCCGAGACCGAGCGCGAGCCCGACGGCCGCCACGACTGCGCAGGGCGACCAAACGGCGGCAGAGCCGAGCAGGATGCCGACAAGGACCCCGAGCGCGGCGGGCACGGACAGGACCAGACAAAATTTACGAAGGGCGAGCATCGGATCAAAGCACGCTGGCAAGGTGGGCGATGGCGGTCGGCGGGCTGGCGAAAATCGGCACGCGGCGATCCGCGGGGGCGAGCGTGTCCACCACGCGGGCCATCGAAGCTTGGGCGAGCAGGATCACATCCACCTGGGTGGAAAGCTCGCGCAACGCGGCGGCGACGAGGGTATCGTGGGTGGCGGCGTCGCCCGCCATGAGCGCCTCGAAAGCGCCGGAGACGAGGCGCGGGGTCAGCTCGATTTCCTTGCCGGCGAGGGCGGCGCGACGGCGCACGAGGTCGGAGGTGGGATTAAGCGTGGTGGGCAGCGTGGCAATGACACCAATGCGGCGACCGGCGGCGACGGCGGCATCCGTCATGGGTTGATCGACGCGCAGCACGGGCACGGCGCAAAACGGTGCCGAGGCCTCAACCGCCGGCCCGATGGAGGAGCAAGTGACGAGGATGTAGTCGGCCCCGCCCGCCTCGGCGGAGGTGATGTAGGCCTCGACGCGGCGGGCGATGTCGGCGGTGAGCGATCCCTTCGCGCCGATGGCGCGCACAAGGCTGTCGTCCACGATGTTGAAGGTGTCCACATGCGGCAGTTGCGCCTTGCAGAGCTGTTGAAAGACCGGGACGAGGGTCGCGGAGGTATGGATGAGGGCGAGGGTTTTGCGGGGCATGGGATGGGCGTTAGGAATAAGGAATCAAGAATGGCCGGCGGCTTGGGCGAAGAAATCGGGGGCGCCGACTTGCCCGCCTTTGAAGACGATCTCCAGGCCGTCGGCGGGGGAGCCGGGGGCGTGGGCGCGGCAGAGCGGCGCGCCGGGAGCGAGCGGAGCGAGCATCTCCAGCGACTCGATACCGAGGGCGCGGCCGGCGTAGCTGGAGGTGTCGCCGCCGGCGACGAGGACACGCTTCACGCCGGTGGCGGCGATCGCATCGCGCGCGAGTTGGCCCAGCATGGTGCCGAGTCGCTCCGCCGGAGCGTGCGACTTGGCGTGACCGAGGCTCGTATAGGCGACGACTGACTGGCCGGCGCGCAGGGCGGCAATCAGCGGGGCGAGTGAGCCGGAAAAATCGTCGGCGTGGATGTCGATGGCACAACCGGCGAAGCCATTGGCGCGCGCCCAGGCGATTTGCCCACCCGTAACCGGCGAACAACTACCGGAAAGCACCAGCAGCGGCGTGGTCGCGGGTGCGGCGGCGGGCATAGCGGGCGCGGACGCGCCCCAATGGGAAGTGAGGGCAACACCGACGCCGGACGAACCGACAGAGAACAGAGGCGCGGAGTCGGCGAGACCGTCAATGAGCGCGCCGACACGCAGGAGGTGGGCGGAGTTAAGACTATCGAACAGCACGACGGCCTGGCCGGCGGCGATGAGCTTTTGCAGGGCGGCGGCGCTGTCGGCGGGCGAACGCTCCAGCTCGGTGAGGTCGAGCAGGCCGATGGATTTCGTGGTCTGCTTCGCGAGATGCACACGCAGATCCGCCTCGGTCATGGGCGTGACCGGGTGCTTGCTCACCGAGGGGTGCCGGTCGAGGCGGTGAATGGAGCCCGCGCTCCCGATACCGAAGCGCGCGTAGAGATTGCCAAAGGTGCAAAAACGACCGAGGGCGGGCGCGGCCACGAGCAGCGGCACGACCGGGCCGCCGAAGACGGAAGCGCCAACGTCGATCGCCCGGCCGATGCTGCCAACGGTGGGCGACGAGTCAAAAGTCGAGCAGACCTTGTAGTGAACGTGACGCGGACCGAGCGCGCGCAGGGCGGCGAAGGCGGGGCGCAACACCGCCTCCATCGCGTCGGGCGCGAGTGCGCGGGTGAGGCCGGCTACCCCGATGGCATCGAGCCCGGCACACTGGGCGGCCGAGGGCGGATCGAGAAAAAGCCGCGTGCGCAGACCGGCGCGCGCGAGCGATTCGAGCGCGTCGGTCGCGCCGGTAAAGTCGTCAGCGAAGTAAGCGAGGCGGAGCATGGCTTAGGAGGGGCTTGGGCCGAACTTGGCGGCAGATTTGGCGAGGACGGGATACTTGGCGATGGCAGCGGCGTAGCTCAAGCCCTCGACCGCCGCTTCCCACCAGAGTTGGAGTGAACGCACTCCGGCGGCGGGGCCGTCGGGGTGGGCTTGGATGCCACCGCCGGCCATGTAGAGCAGGTCGGTGGTCTGGGTGCGCCGCCACGTCTCGGGGGCCTGGCCGCCCCACTGGCCGGAGGAGACGACCGGGAGGAGCGGTTTGCCCAGCGGCTCGGGCGCGAGGCAGGCGGTGATGGAGCGGACCACGGAGTCGTCGGGCTCCCAAAACTTGTTGGCGATGCCGTTGACGTGGAGCTGATCCACGCCCGCGAGGCGCCAGAGTTTTTGGTAGGCGGCAAACTCCATGCCGAGCAGCGGGTGGCGGTTCAACATGCCCCAGCCGTTGCGGTGGCCGTGGATGGCGAGTTGACCACGATCGCAGATCTTTTTGGCGGCGACGAGGCCCA
>JBEGTN010000302.1:0-7507 GCA_041179405.1 Verrucomicrobiota bacterium | reverse complement strand
GCTGCGGTTCAATTTCGCTGCGTTCTTATCTGGGCATCAATCTCGTGACGACACGCTCTAGCCCGTGCGAGCGCTCAGGCGGCCGCGAAGTCGTGGCTGCCTACGGCTTTTTATCGGAGCTGCGGGGCTTGGTGCGCGGGACGATGACGACGGGGCAAGTGGCGTGTTTGACGACCGATTTCGTGGTGCTGCCGATCAGGAGATCGTAGAAGGCGGTGTGACCGTGGGAACCGAGCACGATGGCGTCGGCGTGGAGTTTCGCGGCCTTGTTCACGATGTCGGCGGCGGGTGAGCCGTGGGTGAGCACGTTCGAGACATTGAGGCCGCGGGCGGTGAGCTCATCCTCGATGTGCTGGAGCTGGTGGCGGGCGGTTTTTTCGGCGAGGGCGAGGTTCTCCTGCAACATCTCGACCCCTATGCCATACTCGGTGGTGACCATCGGAGGGACGAGCGCGTGGTGGATGATGAGACGCGAGCCCGGAGAGGAGGCGAGGTCGATGGCGGTGGCGATAACGGCGCGGGTGGCGTCGGAGAAATCTACCGATACAAGTAGAGTTTTCATGACGAGTCGGGGTTGAGGGTTTACGGTGCGTTCTCGGGCAAGGTTAGAATGCCTGCGAGAAGAGCCGGGTGCAACCCTCCATTACCCGTCGGAAAACGAGTCTGAAACTCCGGCGCAGCGTCTAGCCGGCGAGGTGGGTGATGATCGAGATGAGCGGCAGGAAGAGCGCGATCACGATGGTGCCGACCACTACGGCCATGAAAACAATCATGATCGGCTCGATGATCGAAGTGATCGCATTGACCGCGTTGTCCACCGCGCTCTCGTAGATGTCGGCGATACGGTTGAGCATATCGGGCAGGGAGCCGGTCTCTTCGCCAATCTCCACCAGGGAGCTGACCATCGACGGGAAAATCCGCGTGGCTTCCAGCGGCCCGCCGACCCCATCGCCCTGCTTAACGCAGCCGTGAACCTTTTCGAGGGCGGCGGCGATGTGGACGTTTCCGGAGGTATCGCGGGCGATCAGGATTGCCTGAAGAATGGGCACGCCCGAGGCGAGCAGGGTGCCAAGCGTGCGGGAGAAGCGGCTGATGGAGGCCTTTAAAACGAGCGGACCAAATACGGGCGCCTTGAGTTGTATCCAGTCCAGCAGGCTGCGTCCGCTTCGGGTTTTTGCCGTCATTTTAAAGGCAAAGACGGAGAGGGCGATTAAGCCGACCGTCTCGAACAAGTGCTGTTGAACAAGGTGTGAAGCGCCGATGACCGCCTGGGTCAGCGCCGGCAATGCGACGCCCCTGAGCAAGCCGTTGAAAACCTCCTGAAAGCGAGGGATGACGAAGACCATGAGCGCAGAGACGATCAAGGCGGCTACGCCAAGGATGACGATGGGATAGGCCATGGCGGCCTTGACCTTCCCCTTGATCTTCTCGGCCTTCTCCATGAAGGAGGCGAGACGCTCGAGAATCGCGCCAAGTGAGCCGCTGGCTTCACCGGCCTTCACCATGTTGATGTAGAGATGATCGAATATACGGGGATGCTGGCCGAGGCCATCGGACAGGCTGCCGCCGGAGCGGATGGAGTCGCTGATCTCGGCGATCACCCACTTGAAGGCGGGATTCGGTTCTTGGCGTGCAAGGGTATCGAGCGAACGCAGAATGGGCATGCCGGCGTTAACGAGCGTGGCGAGCTGGCGGGTGAACTCGGCCAGGCCGGCGGAGTTGATGGTCTTCCCAAACCTGAAACGCAGCCCCGACGGCTTTTGGGGGGCAGTGGGGTTTTGACGATTAGGACGGGAAAACGATTTCGCTCCCGATGCCGAACCAGGCAAGAAGCCCGATTTTACCGGCGGGGTTGATGTCGTGTAAGCAGGTTTCACCGCGAGCGGTGTGAGGGTGGCGGGGATTGCTTTATCCGAGGCGGTCTTGCTGGGGGAATACAAGGACATGGGAGCACGGGGTTGAGGGTTGCCGAAGCGGACGGTATCCGCCGTTCATACCTACTTAGACCGGGCTCGAACGAATTCCTCACGCGGCGGCGTGGATTGCTGGCGGGGATGCTCATCCGGTGGCCTCTGGGGATGCGTAAGAAAACGAGATTGGATGGCTTACGGAGGGGCGAGGACAGTCTGATGGTTAAAGAACTCAAACCTTCGGATGGTTCACCACAAAGGCACGGAGACACAGAGACCTCACAAAGAAGAAATACCGAGGAGGGAGATTGAGGGCTAACAAGGGACGGAGAAGCCATGCAGGAGCCTTAGGCTGCACCGGCTGATGGGAGGCCGGACCTTTTATCAGGCACCCAGCTCGGCGCGCAGCGCCTTGAGTTCACCGCGCAAAGCGGAGACCTCGGCCTCCAAGGAGGCCAGGCGCTCGGTGATCTCGGGCGGAACACTGAGGTAAACCTTCAGGGGCTCGGTGGCGCTTCCAGGCGAGGCTTCCTCCAGGTCGGGTTCACCGGTCAACAATTGTGCCCAGCGGGCTTCTTTTTTGCCGCTCTGGCGCGGAAGTTTCCGCACCAAGGAACCGGAGGCCGTATCAGACAACACGGTGAGCATCGTTTCCGTGCCTTCCGTATCGGGGATCGCGGTCATGCGTTCGGCCCGCATCCGGAGTTCGGCGGTGGTTTGCGGACCACGCAGCAGCAATTCAGCCAGGATGGCGCGGCTGGATGTATCTAAGACGGGATACAGGCTCACGATAGTGTGCCGGTATTTCGTCACCCGTGCGTCGGCTTCAGACACGACGGACACGAGCCGGTGCGAGCGGAGCGACTCGATGGCGGCCTCGACCTCCCTGGAACCGACCTCCATGACGGGGGCGCGGTTGCTCTTTTGATTGCAGGCGTTGACCAGACTGTTGAGGGAGAGCGGGTATACGTCCGGAGTGCTCAGTTCCTTTTCGAGCAGACAGCCAAGGACACGGGCGGCCAGCGGGGAAAGTGGCTCACGGGCAGGGGTGCCGGTATCGCCGGCTTGGGCGGGGGAGGTCGATTCGGTTTCGCTCATTCTAGGCGTAGAGGGACGGAAAAAACTCCTCGGACGGATGCGTCGGGCAGGGAATCGCTGCGCGCCCGAATCAACCTCTGATAGGAATCACCAAGCGGGCCTTGCGCAGAAAAGCGTAAGGGACGGGTGCCATGGCGATCAGGGCGTAAACGCCAACCGTATAGTTGGTCGCCCCGAGATAGTGGACGCCCATCACGGCGGAGGTGACTGCTGCCACGACGTAGCCCGCAGTGAAATTACGACCGGCTATGGTGGTGGTCAGCCCTATGATCGCAACACCCCAGCCCATGATATCGACACCTGCGCAAATCGCGGCCATGTAGCCAAACAGAAATGTCGCAGGGGACATTAAGCTACCTTTTCTCTGGCGGCCAAACTCCATCTGCACCACCAGAATTGCCAAGGTGGAAAGACAGGTGACGAGCAGGATCGCGGCGGTTTGCTCACTCGTGTCGGTAGGCATGCGCAAGACAGCCATCGCGAGACATTTGGCGCTAAAGTAGCCGCGTATGGGGTCGATCCAGAAAAACGGCAGTTTCCACCACTGGCGACGTTTGCGGCCGCTGCCCGAATCCCCGCTGGTGCGCAAATGGGCGGAAGTGGTCGCGTCCAGCAGGGTGCCATGGCGGTAACCGGAACCATAAAATAAACGAGGCGGGATGAGCCCCAATGCCAGGCCGACGAGGATAAGTTGCCAGGGGATAAGCATGCGAATTAGTTGGCATCAAGGAGATGCGGGGAGCGAGGTTCAAGGAGCCATTTTGTCGTTTACACTGTTTATTGGCTAACTCCCGTTTTGCAAAATCGCCGACTCGCGCTGATTCGGGACGTGTCTTTCTTGGCCGGTCCCGTTTAGCGTTTCCCTTTTTACGCATATGAACCCCCCCCTGGACATGGCATTGCATCAAGAAATCGAGTCGGCGGTCGCACTGCTCGATGAAGCCCGGCGCTCCGCTGAACCCGCGAAATGGATGGCGGGTCTCCAAGCCTGCGACCGCGTGCTGGCCTTGATCGACCAGGCTGACGCCACCGCAAAGGCCCAGGCAACCCAGGCAGCCGAGACGACGGTATCCGCCGCCGAGGGCGCGAGCGCGGAAGCAGCCGCTTACAAACCCTCGCCAAACCTTGCGGCCGCACGTTCAACCCTCTGGCTGAAGCGTGGACACCTTTGCGAAGCAGCCGGCACCGCCGAGGCCGCCGCGCAAGCGCTCGAATGCTACGGACGCGCCATCGCTTCGATCGACGGATTGCCCGGCCCCGGACCGACCGTGGGACGAGCGGTGGCGTGGATGAACCGGGGCAACGTCCTGCAACGTTATCGCGACGAAAAGGCCTGGCTCGAGGCGGTGCGCTGTTACGATCAGACCATCGGCTGGCTGGGCAGTCTCTCCGATCAGGGCAAGGTGGACGCCGAGTTGGCGGGCATGCTGGGCGCCGCCTGGATGAATCGCGGCTCGGCTCTGCGACGTTTTAATAAAATCGAGCAGTGGGACGAGGCGCTAAAATCCTTCGAACAATCCCTCGGGCTCTACCAACAACTGGCGTCGGCCAACCCCGCGCTCACACCCAATGTCGTCGCGGCCTGGGGTGGTCGCGCCGAGGCGAAGATGGCTATGGGCGAACCCGCCGAGGCGGCGCGTTCGCACGGGCAGGCCCTGGCCACGCTGCGGGCCTTCTCCGAGCGCACCGGCCAGCAGCTGGAGCCGTGGGACTACGCCGATATTAATTTACAACTCGGTCAGGCGCTCGCTCAGGCTGAGGATACCGAGGGGGCGCTGCGCGAGTTTCGTGTGGTGCTCGAACTGGTCGCTCCGGATGAGCGCGATGAAGTGCCGGCCGGTATCCTGGGGCTGCGCGCGCGCCATGCGATCTGCATTATTCTGGGCGCCCAGCTCGCGGCAGCGGGCAAGGATTCGGGGGAACTACGCGCCGAGGTCGGGGATCTGGCCGAGGACGGTCTGGCGCTGGCCGCAGTTTGGAAAGCGCGCGGCGAAGAAGACATGATCGGCGGTCCCGGGCTCGGGCTCCGCTTGTTTGAATTCGGTGCCTGGCTTTATCGCACGCAACAGCCGCAGTTTTTGGCGGAGTTCCTCGGCGAACACCTCGGCGAGGTGCCGGGCCCGCGCGCGCAGGTGGCGGCTCAGGTTCTCGCCCAGGCAAAGCAGGAAATATTGCAGCGGCCTTTGCCCAATCTGACCTCGGCGGAGATCTCGCGCACGCAGGCCCTCATCGAAGGGCTGCGCGCCCTCGAAACCCGGCTCGGACTCGGCACCACGGCGCGGGTCGCGGGCTAAGACCGCCAGCCTCCGGCATCCTGACCCACGATGGCAAGTGGAGGCGAGCGAGGAACTGAGATGAGCCGGGCGCTCGGTGGCTTGGGGGGGGGTAGCGGGAGCATCCTGCTCCCATGCTTTCGGAAAGGGAGCTAGGAAGCTCCCTCTACTCTGCCGGCTCATCCTGATTCCACGGATTCAAGATGTCTGAGCCGAATGACTTTTCACCTGAGGCGGCTATCTCGCCCGGGCCATCGGCCAGTGCGGCGGCACGCTCAGGCGGCCCCGCTCTTTTTCGAACTCCGCTGCCCTTGAGTGGAGATGATGACCACGGCCGCGAGGATGATCACGGACGCGGACAAGGTGCGGGCGTTGACCGGCTCCGCCAGCAGCAGCCACCCGAGGAACACGGCGACCACAGGGTTGACGTAGGCGTAGGTGGCGGTGCGGGCGGGGGTGGCGTGTTTGAGTAGCCACACGAAGGCGGTGTAGCCGCCGAGGCAGCCCGCGATCACCAGATAGGCGAAGGCCAGCCAGGAGCGGGTCGTGATCGTCGTGGTGTGCCAGGCCGCGATGTCGCCATGCGCCCAGGCGGCGAGTGCGAGCCAACCGCTGCCGGCGAGCATCTGGGCGGCGGCGGCGACGAAGGGCGGGGCCGGGTCGCGCACATGCCGGCCGAAGATCGCGCCGACGGACCACGATACGCAGGAGAGCAGGATAACGGCGACCCCCGCCGAATTGAGGTGGTCCGGCGCGGCGTGTTCCCAAGGTGCGGCCAGCCAGGCGACGCCGGCAAAGCCCAGCAGCATCGCGCCCAGGGTTACCGCGCCCGGCCGCCGGCCGCCCGGCCAGGCCCAGTCCGCCAGCACGATGAAGAGGGGACTTGCGCCGATGATGAGCGCGGTGATGCCGGATGGCACGCTCTGCTCGGCCCAAGAGACGAGCCCGTTGCCGCCGAGGAGCAGGAAGAAACCGGAGATGAAGGCGTCGCGCCACTGACGGGCGGTGGGCCAGACGGCGCCGCGCAGTTTGAGAAAAGCCATGAGCACCACACCGGCGATGAAGAAACGCAGGGCCGCCATGGCAAAAGGCGGCATCGACTCCACGCCGACGCGGATGGCCAGGTAAGTGCTGCCCCACACGAGGTAAATCGTGGTGAAGGCCAGCACAAAGGCGCGAAGCGGCGGGCGGGTGTCGGGCATGGAAGCCGCAAAGGGAAACGCACTGCGCAGGGCGGCGCAATGGCGGCGTTGTGTGGCGGGCGGGCGGTTCGGAGCGGGGTATTTGCCGTGGATTTCGCCGATAGACGCGAATAACGGCGGAGTGGGTATGAGGGCAGGGCAAAGAACTTCACCGAGTCATGTCTTGAATCGGCAGCCCCGCTGCGTCTGCCTGCCAACCAGCATGCTAGACTTTCCCCACCCCTGCCGTGCCTCCGCTCTTTCACTCGCCCTCGCCCTGTCCTTCGTCGCGCCCGTCCGCGCCGCTGGGTTGATCGGCGCGGACACTGTCCTGCAACGCCTCGCCGAGGCTGCCAAGTCGGAGCCCGCCACCACCGCCGATCCCGTTGCCGAACTCAACGCCCGCGTCCGCGCCTTCGTCCGCGACTCTGCTTCGCTCGGTCCCGCCCAGTCCGCCGCCCAGTGGATCGCGCTCTACGACGCCTTTGCCTTGCTGCCCCCCGAGTCTCTCTACGGCCAAAACACCCCTGATCGTCTTTCTTTCCAACTCCTCATCGAGTCGCTTCCCGACCCCGTCGCTTGGGACGCCCTGTCTGCCTCCATCCGCGCTCGCACCGAGGGGGCCAAGACTCCGCGCGATTTCGGTCTGCGTATCCTTGGGGCGCTCCTTGGTGCCGATCCCGCCGCTTCCCTCGCCGTCACTGACGCCCTGAGCACCGCTATCGCCGCCGACAAAAAACTCGAGGACTACGAACGCGAAAATCTCCAGGAATCCGTCAAACACATCTCCGAGGCGCTCGCCGCCCTCTCCGGCGATGCCGACGTGCTCGCGGCCTTCGCCAGAAAGCTTGCCGACTTGGAGAAACCCGACTCGTCCCGTGGCTCCTCCTACGAGTCTTCCATCGAGGTCCCCGACCTTGTGCTCCGCGGCGGGGTCGAAGCCGCAGAGCCCCTTCTGCTTCGCGCCCTGCGTCTCGACAAGGAACTCTCCGTCGCGGGCGAAGGCACCCGCCGCCTCGCGACCAAGCTCGCCTTGCGCGAGATC
>JBEGTN010000301.1:0-3075 GCA_041179405.1 Verrucomicrobiota bacterium | reverse complement strand
TGACGACGACCACGCCAACCAGCAAGGCGAACAGCACACCGAAGCGGACTAACGCCCATTTGCCTTTTGGAAGGAGCTTCATGGCTAGGCGACGCGACGCTCAGCGCCCGTAGTGGATCAGGGTGAGGTAGAGTTGCTCAACCTTGTTGCGGGCCCAGGGGGTTTTGCGCAGGAATACCAAGGATGATTTTACGCTCGGGTCGTGGGTGAAGCAACGGATGTTCACGTGTCCGGCGAGTTCTTCCCAGCCGTAGCGCTCGACCAGAGTGGTGACGATGTGCTCGAGGGTTTTGCCGTGCAGCGGGTCTTGGTTGGATTGATCCATGAGGAGCGACGTGGAACAGAGGTGGCGGCTTACATGCCGTCCATCATTTTATTGATCGTGCCGTAGTAGCCGGCGTAGGCGGTGATGACGATGTAGAGCACGAGTCCCGCGACGGTGAAGAAAAGCAGGCCAGGGTAAATGGTGGCGGCGAGGGAGAGCTTTTGATTGGCGCGATCCTGATGGATTTGGGCGAGGTGGAGCAGGTTCTTGTCGAGTCCGCCGGCGGTCTCGCCGGTTTGGTAGAGCGCCACGAAGTCGTGGGGGAAAACACGATGACTCATCATCCGGGCTCCGGGTGCGCCGCCGCCGAGGATATGGGCGCGAACATCCTCGGCAGCGGCGGCGATGCGCGGTGAGTTGGCGATCTGGCCGGCGTTGCGCCAGGCATCCGCGATGGGAGCGCCGGCCTCCAGCAAGTGGCCGAGCGAGAAGGCGAAGTCGGCGAGCGCTTGCTGGCGACGGTAGCCGCCGATGGCGGGGAGGAGATTAAGGAAGAAGATCGCGAACGGATTACGCCGGCGGGTGAGAACAAAGAGCAGGATGGCGGAGATCCAGAAAGGCAGCAGGATCATCAAGGCTCCGCTGATAAATCGGGTGGTGCTCCAGTGGATGCCGCTCTGCCAGTCGATGAGACGGAAAAAGGCGAACACGAGCGAGCCGAAGTGCAGCACGCCGACAGGGTAGAGACAGGTGTAGGCGACGCGGCTCTGGAGAGCGCCGAGGTGGGCGTGGCGCTCGGAGAGCGTTCTTAGAATCAGAGGGAGACGGCCGGTGTCGGCGGCGGCGACCAGGAAGGGGCGGTCCTCCTCGGGCAACCAGTCGCCGGCGGCGGCGAAGATGTTGGCGATGGGTTCGCCATCGTGGATGAGGCGCAGCAAGCGGGCGCAATCGGCGTAGGGGGCGGGCGAGGGGGCGGCGAGGGACTGGGCGAGCGTGAGCCCCGCGCCGAGCTGCTGGCTGAGCTGGAGGTAGAAGGCGGAGAGTTTGGAGTGGGAGAGGGACACGCCCGGTAAGACGAACGCAGACTGGAGCGGGAGGCGAGCGCGCAAAAAAGCCGCGCCCGGTGAGGGGCGCGGCTGGAAGTGAGGGTGAGAGGCGGGAGGGGGCCTCGTCCCCGGTTTACTTGCCGGACTTCTTGGCCTTGAGGCGCTCGCCGCTGTTGAGGATGCGCTTGCGCAGGCGGAGGTTCTTCGGCGTGACCTCGAGGAGCTCGTCGGCGGCGATATACTCGATGGCGCGTTCGAGGGACATCTTGGCGGCGGGGATGAGGCCGGTGGCGACACCCGAACCCTGCGAACGGAAGTTCGTGAGGGCTTTTTCGCGGACCGCGTTACAGGAGATGTCTTCGTTGCGAGGATTCTCGCCGACGATCATGCCCTCGTAAACCTGTTCGCCGGGCCCGATGAAGAGCTTGCCGCGCTCCTGCACCATGAGCAGGGCGTAGGTGGTGGTCTCGCCGGCCTCGGTGGCGCAGATGACGCCGGTCATGCGGGTGAGAACTTCGCCAGCGTAGGGGCCGTATTCCTTGAACAAGTGGGAGGTGACGCCGCGACCGGAGGAGGCGTTGATGACGTCGATCTCGAGGCCGATGAGGCCGCGGGTGGTGATGGTGGCCTCGACCATGGTGGAGTGGGAGAGCTTCTCCATGTTGGTGAGCTGGCCCTTGCGGTTGGCCAGGTTTTGCATGATGGAGCCGATACACTCGTCCGGCACCTCGATCCAGACGGTCTCGTAGGGTTCGTTGCGCACGCCGTCGATGACCTTCTCGATCACGGTGGGGCGGGAGACGAGGAGCTCGTAGCCCTCGCGGCGCATGGTCTCGACGAGGACGGCGACCTGCATGGAGCCACGGGCCTTGACGTTGAACACGCCGGCGCGGTCGGCGTCGTCGATGTAGATGGAGACGTTGGTCTTGAGCTCGCGCATGAGGCGCTCGCGGATCTGGCGCGAGGTGACGAGCTTGCCTTCCTGGCCGACGAGCGGGCCGTCGTTGACGCAGAACTGCATCTCGAGGGTGGGCGGGTCGATCTGGGTGAAGGGGAGGGGGTGGGCGTCTTCGCGGATGTCGAGGGTGTCGCCGATATCGACGTCCTCGAAGCCGGAGATACCGACGATGTTGCCGGCGTTGGCCTCTTCGACTTCGCGCTGACCGAGACCGGTGAACTCGAAGATCTTGGTGACCTTGGCGCGGACCTTCTTGCCGCCCTCGGCGTGGCGGAGGACGAAGACGGGGTCGCCGACCTTGACGGTGCCGCCGAGGATCTTGCCGACGGCGATACGGCCGACGTAGTCGGACCAATCGATGTTCGACACGAGCATGTGGAAGGGATCGTTCGGCTTGGCGAAGGGAGGCGGAACGTGGTCGATGATGGTCTGGAAGAGCGGGGTCATGTTCGTCTTCGCCTGGCCGAGCTTATACATCATGTAGCCATCGCGGCCGGAGCCGTAAACGACGGGGGCGTCGAACTGTTCCTCGCTGGCGTTGAGCTCCATGAGGAGTTCGAGGACCTTGTCATACATCTTCACCGGGTCGGCGTTTTCGCGGTCGATCTTGTTGATGACGATGACGACCTTGAGGCCGAGGGCGAGAGCCTTGCGGAGCACGAAGCGGGTCTGGGCCTGGGGGCCATCGTAGGCGTCCACGAGGAGGAGCACGCCGTCGACCATGCGCATGGCGCGCTCGACCTCGCCGCCGAAGTCGGCGTGGCCGGGGGTGTCGAGAATGTTGATGATCTTGTCGCCCCAGTGAA
>JBEGTN010000300.1:0-3882 GCA_041179405.1 Verrucomicrobiota bacterium | reverse complement strand
TCCGAATGAGGTCAGTTCCCGCCGTGAGATTGCCCCACTGGTCGGAGCCTCCGATCTGGAGTTCACAGGTAAAAGTCTGACGCAAATGCAGGAAATCATAGGCCTGCAACAACTGATAGCTAAACTCGGTGTAGCTGATGCCGCTATCGCCCTCCATGCGTGATTTTACGGAATCCTTAGCCAGCATGACGTTGAGCGAAAAATATTTTCCCACATCGCGGAGAAAATCGAGGAAGCTTATTGGCGCGATCCAGTCTGCGTTGTCGACGAGACGGGCCGGATTGGCCACGACCGTGAAATCGAGCAGGTGGGCAAGCTGGACCTTGATGGATGCGATGTTGTGGGAGAGCTGCTCACGAGTCAGCAGGTTGCGTTCGGATGAACGACCTGAGGGATCGCCGACCATGCCGGTGGCGCCGCCCGCAAGGGCGATCACATTATGACCGGCGCGTTGGAAGCGAGCGAGCGTGAGCTGCCCCATGAGGTGGCCGACGTGAAGTGAATCACCGGTAGGATCAAAGCCGCAATAAACTGTGATCGGAACTCCGGTAGCGATTCGGGTGCGCAGTCCGGCGAGGTCGGTGCAATCGGCCAGCAGGCCGCGCCATTGAAGGTCATCGATGAGATCGGTAGCGGAGGACATTGTTGCGAAGATAAGAAAAACGAGGTGACTGGCGTAGCTTGGCAGCGAAAGACGCGATGAGTGCGAAGGCGCAGAAGGCGAAAAAACAACGGCTTTGGCAAAGCTCGATTCTTAGGGGATATCAATCTGCTTAGTTGATCCGAAGTTATTCAGGAATACTGCTCGCCTCCGGCTGCACTCATTTAGCCATTCTCGATCACAGAACAGGTGGCTGCGTTGACGGCACTTTTTTTTGCAAGCGGGCGAGGAGTTCGATGGCAATCGCGGTGAAATGAGCAGTCGCAGGGTGTCCGGGATCGGCCGCCAGGAGCGGATTCCCGGCATCACCTGAGGTGCGGATTTCAGGGAAAAGCGGCACCTGCCCGATCAGGTTTGTGCCTAGACTGTCCGCCACCTGTTGGCCGCCGCCTTCCCCAAAGAGGGCATGGCGCAAACCGGCTGGATCGGTGAAGTAGCTCATGTTCTCAACCACGCCTAGCAAGGGCACATTCACTTTTTGAAACATGAGGCCGCCCTTTCTTGCGACTTGGGTGGCGGCGGGTTGCGGTGTGGTCACGAGAACGGCCCCGTCGAGTGGGAGGGTTTGCACCAAGGATAGCTGTGCATCGCCAGTGCCGGGGGGAAGGTCAACCAGGAGTAAATCGAGCTGCCCCCACTCTACATTTTGCACGAATTGCTGGATGGTTTTCATGATCATTGGCCCGCGCCAGACCACCGGGGTGTTGTCATCCACGAGGAAGCCCATGCTCATCACTTTGACCCCGTGCTTTTCGAGCGGAATAAGACGGCTATCGCCCCCTTCTCCGATGACATTCGGGCGCTCTCCCTGAAGCCCGATCATGAGCGGAACGGACGGACCATAAATGTCGCAATCCATCAGACCGACACGACCTGGCCGGCCGAGTGAGGCAAGGTGAGCGGCGGCGGCGACGGCTAGGTTGACGGAGAAAGTGGATTTACCGACGCCGCCTTTGCCAGAAGCGATGGCGACGGCGAATTTGATGGTCTTGGGTGCGGACGCGTTGCCGCCCAGATTGCCTCCTGCGCCGGGTGCGGCCTTGGGCGCTGAAACCGCGATATCAATAACGACATCCCTGACGCCCGGCATCACCCGCAGGCAGGCCTCCACCTCTTTCTTGAGGTGTAGCGGGATTTTGGGGTCGGAGGTGGTGAGATTTAGAGCCACCCGTGCGGTTCCGTCGATGAGCGCGGCGGATTTGACCAGGCCGAAAGAAACTATGTCACGGCTGAAGCCGGGGTATTTGACCTGTTTGAGGTGTTCTTTGATGTCTTCGGGAGTCATGGACGGATAAATGAAGGTGGCGGTGGGTTTGGCGTTGAGCGGTCGAGTGGCGGAGTAAATAGATGAGCGGTCAACACTCCACATGCCCACACGACTTTTCTCCCGGTTTAAATCGCTCTCTCTTATCGTGCTGGCCGCCCTCGCGGCCGGCACTTCGACTCAAGCCCTCGCACAGGAATCAACTCGGAAACTCCCTGATGTCGTTATCCCAGGAGATCTGAAAAACATGCCCATTCAGGTGAGCGGCTCTACTCCCGAGCTGCAAAACCTCGCTCGCACCGCTTTTGGCGCGCACGGAGCGTTTCGTCTTCAGGCACAGGGCTACGCTTTTGACGTAAAGTTCGCTCCCGGAGCATCCAACCAGGTGCAAGTAACGATTACCAAGGCGGGTGGTGCCGTGGTATTGACGCAGCTGGTTTCCGGCAATTCCTCGCGCAACGCACTCCTGCGCGCGGCCGACGTGGCGGTCAAAGCCATGACTGGCAAACCCGGTTTCTTCGCGTCGCGTCTGGCCTTCATCGGCGAACGCACTGGCAAACCCGAGGTCTACGTCGGCGACTTGTTTCTCGGCGAGGTTCGTCAAATCACCAACGACAAGGCATTGGCACTTAACCCTCAGTGGTCGCCAGATGGCGGCCGCCTGCTCTACACGAGTTTCTTCCGCACTGGATTCCCCGACATCTTCAGCCTCGATTTGAACAATCTCCAGCGCTCGACCTTTGTCAGCTTGAAGGGAACGAATAGCGGAGCACGTTTCAGTCCCGATGGTCGTAATGTGGCTATGGTGCTTTCCGGCGAAGGCAATCCGGAGATTTACGTCGGTAACGCCCAAGGGCGGCAGATCACGCGCAAGACCCGCACGCAGGCGGTCGAGGCAGGACCTTGTTTCTCACCCGACGGCGCCCAGATCGTCTTCACCTCGGACTCGATGGGTTCGCCCCAACTCTTCGTGATGCCGGCAGCGGGCGGTGCGGCGCGCCGCCTTGTGACACAGTTGAGTCGCTACTGCGCGGAGCCGGATTGGAGTCGTGCCGACCCGCGCAAACTTGCGTTTACTCTGCGCAGTGGCAGCGGCTACCAGATCGGAGTCTATGACTTCTCCACGAATACGGCCAAGCTGGTATCCAAGGCGCCCTCCGACGCGGTAGAGCCCCACTGGCTGGCAGACGGACGCCATCTTGTATTCACCGCCCGCTCGGCGAATCACCGTGCGTTGTGGATTTTGGATACAGAGAACGGCAAGGCGACGTCGCTTAGCAACGCCTCCGCCGGCATGCTCTCGCAGGCCAGCATTCTCGATCCACGTTAATTCGGGCGGGATAAACGAAAGCTATTTTACCGCCGTCCCAACCGGGACGGCGGTTTTTTATACTCCACCTCCGCCAGCCATACGGCGGTCGCGAGCAGCCCAAAACTGACTGCAAGACGCCAAAGCTGAGCGTGCTCGTTAAAAACGAGAAGCGACACAAGCACACCGAGAGGCACCTTGGCGTTGTTCAGCGCGGCAAGGGTGCCGGTGTTTACCCGGAGCGCGCCCAGATTCCACGCGAAGAAACCCAGCCCGCTCGCGATTAGACCGAGGAAGGCCAGCACCCCCCACTGGAGTGCAGTCGGTGCAAAATCAGCCCATTTTACCAACGGTCCCGCAGCCAGGGCGGTGGCGATAAAAGCCCCGACCATGAGCCAGGCGAAAAGATGGGTGTCGCTCAATTGCGCTAGCGCGGGACGCGTGCGTTTATAAGCGATCTGCCCGGCGGCGAAACAAAGGTTGGCTCCCTGCACGATGAAGAACCCGATGATAAAATTCGGAGTGCCGACACCGCCCCATACCAACACGCCGGCCCCCACGGCCGAAAGGAGCGCAGCGACGGCATGGCGTGGTGTCAGGCGGTTTTCCAAGGCCCCGTCGAGTAAAGCGACGTAGAGCGGGGTAAGG
>JBEGTN010000299.1:0-5793 GCA_041179405.1 Verrucomicrobiota bacterium | reverse complement strand
GCCCTTCCGAAAACCGAGACGCATCTGCATCTTGAGGGTGCGCTGCCCTACGCGCTTCTCCGCGCTTGGCGGCCGGAGACGTATCCGGAGAATCCTTACTTCCACGCGCCGAATTTCCGTTATCCCGCGTTCGCCAAGTTCGACGAAATCCTGCTCGGCCACGCGCTGCCGTGGTTTGTCTCGGCCGAGCGTTACCACGAGGCCGCCCGCGCCATTTTCGCCCGCCACGTCGCGGAGAATGTTCGCTACGTCGAGACGAGTTTTCACCTGCCCGTCACCGGGTTCATAGGCGTGCCCGGTCGCGAGATCATCGCCGCCATCCGCGCCGCCGTGCCGGCCGGCCTGGAGGTGCGCATCTTCGCCGGCATGTTGCGCACCGACTACACCGGCCCCTTGCGCGCGACCATCGACGACCTCGTCAACTGGGACGAACTCGCCGGCGTCGATCTGCACGGCCACGAGGTGACGCCCACCGAACCCTGGACCGCCCCGGTCTGGGAACGTCTGCGCGCCGCCGGCAAGGTCACCAAAGTCCACGCCGGCGAGTTCGACGGCGCGGCGCGCGTGCGCGAGGCGATCGAGCAACTCGGATCGACCCGTATCCAGCACGGCGTGCGCGCCATCGAGGATCCGTCCGTGGTGGCCTTGGCGGCGGCGCGTGGAGTCACCTTTGACGTGTGTCCGCTGAGCAACCTGCGCCTCGGTGTCGTGCCCTCGCTCGCCGCGCATCCGCTGCGTGCGCTGCTGCGGGCGGGAGTGCGTTGCACGGTGAGCACCGACGACCCGCTGGTGTTCAACAACACGGTAAGCGATGAATACGCCGCCCTCGCCGCCGAGGCCGGTTTCACACGCGCCGAACTGGCCGAGGTCGCCGCCAACGGCTGGGCCGTCGCTGACGTGTCCCCCGCCACCCGCGCCGCGATGCAGGTCGAGATCGCGCGTCTGGCGGCGAGCTGACTCCGCTTCGTTGGATCGGGGTTTTCGTAGGAGCGTGCTTGCACGCGATTGGCTTCGTTTCGACGCAGGGGCGCACCTCGCGTGCGACCGCGTTCGAGCTATCGCGTGCAAGCACGCTCCTACGGCAAACCAACAGCCCCCAAACGCCGCCGCCCGCCTCAGAGCGTCTTGATCAGCACCTTCGGATTACGGCCGTTTTCGGCGTAGCTTTTGAGGCGCGCTTCGGGCAAGGCCGCCGTCGTCGTTTCCTCGAAATTCATCACCGAGGTGAAGAAGGAATAGCTCTGGGTCGAGAGGGCGAGCGCCTGCGTCGCGCCGCGTTCCTTGGCGCGCAGGCAGGCATACTCGATCAACTTCCGGCCGATGCCACGGTTCTGGTAAAAGGGCATCACGTAAACCGAGCCGATCTCCGCCAACTGGGGTTTGTCGGCGTAAAAGGTGAGCGTCACGCAGGCGATGATGTTCTCGTCGATCTCGAACACGTAGAACTGGTCGATGTGTTTCTCGATCATCGTCTGCGTGCGGTGCAGCAATTCCTCGCGGCGGACGGCCGCGCGGGTGAGGTTGTAGATGTGGCGCACATCGGCGCGGCGGGCCTTGCGGATCTGCTGGTAATCGTTCGCGTAGATCAGCGTGCCGACACCCTCGTTGGAGAAAATCTCGTTGATGAGGCCGTCGAAGGTGCGGCCGTCCACCAGGTGAACGCGGGAGACGCCGGTCTCAAGCGCGCGCACGGCGTGCTGGGCCTTGCTGAGGGCGGCGGGTGCGATGTGGGCGGGGTTGTCCTTGAGCAGGGCGCGCAGGCGCTCGACCGAGATTTCGCGTTGAATATTGCCGTTGATCTCGAGGCCGGCGAGGGCGCCAAGGTAGATGACTTTCGACGCGCCGAGCGCTTCGCCCACCTCGGCGGCGAGCAGGTCGGAGTTGATGCGCAAGGACTGGCCCTCGGGGGCGTAGCCGATGGGCTGGATGATGGGCACGATGTCGCGCTCGATGAGGTGGCTGAGGAAATCCTTGTCGATGCGGTCCACCTTGCCGGTGAAGACCTGCTCGACGCCGCGCAGGATGCCGACGGGCAGGGCGCGCACGGCGTTGGTGATGGCGCACTTCAGGGCGTTTTGGGTGAGCCCTTCGAGGATGAGGTGCGAGACGCGGGCCGAGGCGCGGATGGCGAGGTCGAGGGTGGCGGCGTCGGTGATGCCGGTGCCGTCGAGGTTGGTGATGGGGATGTTGCGGGTGTCGGAGAGTTCCTGCAATTGGTGGCCGATGCCGTGGACGAGCACGACCTTTATGCCGAGGCTGCGGAGCACGGCGACATCGACGAGCAGGTTGCCGAAATTCTCGTCGGCGACGACCGAGCCATCGAGGGCGAGGACGAAGATCTGGCCCTGAAACCGGGGGACGTAGCGGAGGATGCCGCGCAAGTCCGTGGGCTTGATGATGGGCGTGGCGGAACTCGGGGCGGAGGAGGGGACGTGGCCGGAACCTTGGCTGCTCATTGAGTGGTGTGGCGGAGTTTGTCGGCGAAGCAGGCGGGCGCGTCAACGCATGAAGTCCGGCGAACTCGTCGCAGCGCGACCTCAGAACAGCAGATGTTTTACGGTGAGGCCCTGGTTGATGAGCTGGTTCAAGGACTGGATGCCGATGGTGAGGTGGTCGTCCACGTAAGCGGCATCGACTTGTTTGTCGGAGGCGGAGGTTTTGATGCCGTCGGGCGTCATGGGCTGGTCGGAGACGAGGAGCAGGGCGCCGGTGGGGATCTCGTTAAAAAAGCCGGTGGTGAAGATGGTCGCGGTCTCCATGTCGATGGCGATGGCGCGGATCTTTTTGAGGTAGGCCTTGAAATCCTCGTCGTGCTCCCAGACGCGGCGGTTGGTGGTGTAAACGGTGCCGGTCCAGTAGTCGCGGGCGCGGTCCCGGATGGTAGTGGAGATGGCCTTTTGGAGGGCGAAGGCGGGGAGGGCGGGGACCTCGGGCGGGAAGTAGTCGTTGCTGGTGCCCTCGCCGCGGATGGCGGCGATGGGGAGGATGAGGTCGCCGAGCTCGGCGCGGTGCTTGATGCCGCCGCATTTGCCGAGGAAGAGCACGGCCTTCGGCGCGATGGCGGAGAGCAGGTCCATGATCGTGGCGGCGGTGGCGCTGCCCATGCCGAAGTTGATGATGGTGATGCGGCCGGCGGTGGCGCTGGGCATGGGCTTGTCGCGGCCGCGAATGGGCACGCGGTGCTTTTGGGCGAAGAGTTTTACGTAGAGCTGGAAGTTGGTCAGCAGGATGTAGTCGCCGAACTCCGCGAGGGGCACGCCGGTGTAGCGGGGGAGCCAGTTGGTGACGATGTCTTGGCGGGATTTGAGGGACATGGTGTCGAAGGGCGGGTGAGAGGTGACGGTTCATGCACCGAGGCAAAGTAACCTATTAGGTTACTTTGCCTCGGTGGCGGGCGGGGCGGTCGGAGGAAGTTCGAGGGCGGAGGCGGGGATGGTTTGCTCCCACTGGAAGGCGTTGGTCTTGTCGTAGCAGCGGATGAGGACGGCGCGGGAGTCTTTGCCACCGGTGAGTTTGACCACGCAGTAGTTTTGGGTGCCCACGATGGTGCCGGCGATGACGGCGGGGTCGGCGGCTTTTTCGCTGGCGGCGGCGGCCCAGGAGGCGGAGGAGAAGGGCGAGGAGGTGAGCTCGTAGATGAACCGGTTGCCTGTCTCGTCGATCGGCCGGCGGTAGAGGGCGGTGTGGTGGACGTCGCCAGTGAGGAAAACGACACCGGTGATTTTGTTGTCGCGGATGAAGTCGATGAGTTCCTCGCGCTCGCGGCGGTAGAGTTCGTGAGTCTCGGAGCGGGCGGTCTTGATCACGCTTTGGATGACCTGGCCGCCGGTAATGATGAATTTGAAACGCTGGTTTTTATGCGACTGGGCGTAGAGGAGGGATTGCTTGAGCCAGGCGAACTGGCGCTCGCCCCAGGCGGTTTTGCGGGGGTTCTTGTCCTGGTCGAGGATGTCGTCGTCACGGTAGGTGCGGTCGTCCATGAGGAAAAAGGCGGCGTCGCCCCAGATGAACTTGGTGTAAACGCCGGGGTTGGCGGTCTCGCCGTAGGTGGGGTTGCCCCAGTAGGCCTTGAAGGCGGCGAGGGTGACGTCCTTGAACTCGAAGGACTGGTTGGCGTTGTCGGGGCCGTAGTCGTGGTCGTCCCACGTGGCGTAGTGGTGCATGACGGCGTAGAGTTTTTGCAGGTCGGGCGTGGCGCGGTCGTGGGAGAAGCGATACCAGATGCCGCTTTCGGAGGAGAAATCAGCTTCGCGGAGGTAGAGGTTGTCGCCACCCCAGAGGCAGAAATCGGCGCCGCTGCCGGCCATGTGTTTAAAGATCTCGGTGCCTTGGCCGTAGGGTTTGCCAGGGCGGTCGAAGGCGGGGTCGTTGAGGTAGGCGCAGGAGCCGAAGATAAATGAGAAGTCGGGTGCGGGGCGTCGCCATTCCCATTGGTCGGTGGTGCGGAATTCGAGCGGGTAGGGGAAGGATTGTTCGTGGCCGTCGATGGAGATCGAGTAAGTGTAGCGGCGTCCCATCTCGAGCAGCGGGAGCACAAATTTTTGCGGCTGGGTGCCGGCCGGGCAGGCGGCGGGTGCGCGATGGGTTAGGGTGACCGGCGCCGTGATCACGGGCGCGGCGGCGGATGGGGCGGGAACGTCGGAGAGTCCCGAAGGCGCGGGATTGGCAGGTAATACCGGGGTGAGGCCAGTGGCTTCGGCGGTGTCGGCGAGTTGGTAGGTGAGGCTGACTTCGGCGGCGTCACGGGTCTCGACCCAGATCAGAACTTCACGATGCGCCCGGTAGCCGAGCATGGGACCGGAGACGAGCGTGCCAGCGGGGGCCTGCTCTAAGGCGGCGGCACAGACGGTTAACGATCCGAGGCCTAGCGCTAAGCCGAAACGGGCAAGAAAGCGGGTAAACATGCATCCATCATGCACGACATGGGCCACGGCGACAAAAACAAACGCAGTCAACTTTTCCGTCGTCGGGCTGGCTGGGGGCGCGTTTCGCGGCGCTTAATCATTCCGCAGGGGCTTCGGCGGGCTCGACCGTCACGCCCAGTGTTAGGGTGTGGTGGCCGCCGCCATTGAAGAGGCCTCGCACCGGGCTGACATCTGCGTAGTCGCGGCCCCGGGCCACGACGATATGCCCGGTGCCGGCGAAGCAGTGGTTCGTGGGGTCGTAGTCCACCCACCCGGTGCCGGGAACGTGGATTGAAACCCAGGCGTGCATGGCATCGGCACCGACAAAGCGCGGCTGGCCGGGCGCGGGCTCGGTGAGGAGGTAACCGCTGACGTAGGCGGCGGGCAGGCCCAGCGAACGGGCGCAAGCGATGTAGAGGTGGGCGAAGTCTTGGCACACTCCGCGGCGCAGACGGAGCACGTCGGCGAGCGGGGTGGAGATGTCGGTGGCCTGTGGATCGAAGCGGAAATCGCGGGCGAAGACCGTGCCGAGCTCTTCCATCCAGGTAAGGAGCGGGGCTTCGATATCGCTGGCGCGGGCCATTTCGGCGGCGGAATCCAGCCTGGGGATCGAGGCGGTGGGGTGGCGGAATTGTTCCAGCAGGAAATCGCCTTCCAGCACGGCGTCCTCGGCGAGCGAGCCTGACTCAGAGGCGGCGGGGGTGAGCGCGGCCATGGGCAGGACCGGCTCGGTGCGCCGCACGAGGCTGTGGGAATTGACGGCGAATTCCCGGTGGGAGGCCCGCACGGTGAAGACGTGGAGCTGGTTGCCGTGGTAATCGGTGCGCACGGTCAGGTCGGTCGGACGCGGGCGGATATCGAGGTCGAACTCCAGGCAGATTTGCGCCGA
>JBEGTN010000298.1:0-5890 GCA_041179405.1 Verrucomicrobiota bacterium | reverse complement strand
CAACGCTGCGAAGTCGGCCACATCCCGGCGTCCGAGCTAACGAAGGCGGACGAGATGTTTGTCACTGGCACGATGGGCGAAATCACGCCGGTCACACGGCTCGACGACCACGCCTTCAGCTCCGTTCCGGGGCCGGTTACAAGTCGTGTCGCCGCGTGGTATCGTGCTCTCACCACCGATCCCGAGCAGGGGACCTGTATGGTCGATTTGTAAGTGAATTAACGGGGCAGGCTTCTAAACATAGCGGAAACAGGGCGGGGAGGTTTGCTGGATTACAGATGTCACTTGCTGGATTTCGTGAGCGGCCAATTCGGGTCGTCGGTGTGCGCGGTGTTCATCAACGACTCGGCACGGGCCACGAGCTCGGGCTGCGCGGCGGCGAGGTTGTATTTCTCTGCGGCATCGGTTCCCAGGTCGTAGAGTTCGAGGAAGCGGCCGGGGCCGTTGCGGACGGCCTTCCAGTCGCCGAAGCGGACGGCTTGGAGGGGTTTTTCTCCCTCGTGAAGTTCCCAATAAAAATAGTCTCGTTTGGGCGCGGAGCCGCCGCGCAGGAAGGAGACGAGGGAGAGTCCGTCGGTCTTGTAACCGGCGGGCGGTCTGCTTCCTGCCAGCTCGACGGCGGTCGGGAGAAAATCCCAGAACGACCACGGCTCGTCGGTGACTCGACCGGAGGGAACAACGCCGGGCCAGCGGGCCAATGCAGCCTGGCGCAACGCACCTTCGTAGAGGTCGCGCTTGTAGCCGCGCAGGCCGTTGCCCGCCTGGTTGAAGAGCTTGCCCATCGGGGAGCTCGGCTCGAAGGAGGAACCGTTGTCGCCGGCGAAGATCACCAGGGTCTTTTCGTCGAGCTTGAGCTCGTCGAGGAGGTCGAGGAGTTGGCCGACGTCGCGGTCGAGGCGGGTGACTTGCGCGGCGTAGGCCTTTTGCTCGGCGGGCCAGGGTTTGTCCGCGTAAAGGCCGAGGCTGTCGATTTCGTGGTTAAAGTGGGGAAGCGTGAGGGCGTAGTAGAGAAAGAAGGGCTGGTCCTTTTTCTCACGCACCCACTTGAGCACGTCGGCTTGGATGAGGTTTTGCGCGTAGATCGGACCTACGCCCGTGCCGGTGTTGCCGGGCAGCTCGAAGCGCACGCCGTCGTCGTAGAGGTAGGTGGGGAAATACGAGTGGGCGTGGCGCTGGCAGTTGTAGCCGAACTGGTGGTCGAAGCCTTTTTTCAGCGGACTGCCTGTCGTCTCAAACATGCCCATGCCCCACTTGCCCATGACCGCCGTGGCATACCCGGCGGTTTTTAAAATCTGCGCGACGGTCACGGTCTCGGCCGGGAGCGGGAACTGGCCCTCGACGGGAATCTTGGGATCGTTTCTGGTCGCCTCGCGATTGCCACGCACCGGCGAGTGGCCGCTGTGGAGACCGGTCAGGAGGGAAGTGCGCGACGGGGCGCAGACCGTCGTGCCGCAGTAGGCTTGAGTGTAGCGCGTGCCTTCGCGCGCCATGCGGTCGAGGCGCGGAGTCTGGATGATTTTTTGACCGTAAACACCGATGTCACCCTGCGCGATGTCGTCGCTGAGGATGAAGATGATGTTCGGGCGAGCCGGCAGTGCGACGGGTGATTTCGCGTGGAGTGGTGCAGCCGCTAAAAGCGGGAGCGCGAGGAGGCCGAGGATTGTGGGGCGGAGCATGGGCGTGAGGCGAGGGATGGTTTGGCGGGAGGCGCGTCAATCGCGGGTGGTCTGGCTATTCCACCAAGTGGGGTCCGGCTGCCAGTCTGGTTGGAGAAACTCGGCGTGATCCTTTTCCAGTTTCTTTTTCAAGCTCAGCGCCGCCTTCTGCTTTTGGGCGGTCCAGGATGGGTCGTAGTCCGGGTTGAGTTGCGGAATTTTTGCTCCGGTTTGTTTGAACCATGCTTGTAGTTCTGTCCAAAGTTGCGCGGTGCGCTCGGTCGCTTGGGTCGCGAGGTCGTTCTTTTCGCCCAGGTCGGTGGCGAGATTGTAGAGTTCGTTGCGGCCATCTTCCCAGTTATGGATCAGCTTCCAGTCGCCGGAGCGGATGATGGATGACGGTTCGCCACCCTGATTGCCGTAGTGCGGGTAATGCCAGAACAGCGGACGCGGGGCGATGGTGCCGCCTTGCAGCAATGGCACCAGACTGACGCCGTCTACGGTTTGTATCGGCGGCGCAGTGACGCCGGCCAGGCTCAGCAGCGTCGGGTAAAAATCAATGCCGTTCACGGGCGTATCGCAGGTGCTGCCGGGTGCGGTGATGCCCGGAGCCTTGATGTAGAGCGGCACGCGGGTGCCGCCTTCCCACTGACGGCCCTTGCCGCCGCGATAGGGCAGCAGGGAGGAGCTGTAACTGTCGCCGGAAGTGACGCCGCCGTTGTCGCTCGTGAAAACGACGATGGTGTTTTTGGCCAGTCCCAGTTCGTCGAGCTTCTGCATGACCCGGCCTACTGCGTCGTCCATCTCCTCAATCAGGCCCGCGTAAATGGGGTTATCCTGCACCTGTCTGACCGGCAGGGTGCGGTCGATGATGAAGCGTTCCTGGGGCTTGGGCTGGGTTGCCGCTTTCGCGCGATATTTTTCCCAGCGCAGCTTGGTGGTCTGGATCGGGCCATGCACGGCGTAGAACGAGAGGTAGGCGAGAAACGGCCGCTTCGTGTTTTGCTCCATGAAGGCGATGGTCTCGTCGGCGAGGCGCTGGGTGAGCGACTGACCGTCGGGGCCGCTGGGCAGGCGCGGGTTTTTCCACGGCGCGTAGTATCCGCCTTTCCCGCCGGTGGGGCCGCCGGCGTCCCAGCCGCCCTTGTTGATGTCAAAGCCGCGATTCTCCGGCCACGCGCCCTCGCCGCCGAGGTGCCATTTGCCAGCGAAGAAGGTCGCGTAGCCCGCTTGTTTAAGGGCGGTGGGCAGGGTGGTGTCCGCCGGCAGGTTGCGCACGTAGTCGGGCACGAGCAGCTTGGTCTGGCGCTCGCGGGCGAAGGCCTCGCCGACCTCTTCGCCGATCCAGTTGGTGATGCCGTGTCGTGTGGGGTATTGGCCGAGCAGGATACTGGCGCGCGAGGGGCTGCAAACGGCACAGGCCGCATAGCCTTGGGTGAAACGCATCCCGCTGCGGGCGAGTGCGTCGATGTGGGGCGTCTCGTAAAACGTGCTGCCTTCGACGCCGACATCCTTGATGCCATAGTCATCGACGAGGATGAAAAGGATGTTGGGTTTGGGCGCGGAAGCTTCCGCGTGTGCGACGACGGGGAGCGAGAGCAGCCCTCCGCATAAAAAATAGTGGGGTAGTTTCATGGGTGTGATGGGTGAGGAGTGGGGCCGGTCACCACGTGTCGGTGCGGAAGGGCGAGGCCGGCAGGCCCGCGCCGTTGCAGAGGTTGCACTCGGGGTTATCGGCCCAGGCGTAGCGCACGGCCACCGGTGACGGCACGTCGGGACTGGAGACGATCACCTGATCGCCCTCGACGCGGGCCTGGGCGGGGAGCCATTTATGATCTGCCCCGGCAATGACGAAGCCCTTTAAGTCGCCCGCTTTGGCCATCAGTCCGCCGTCGGTGTGGGTAAAGGAAATCGCGATCTCGCCGCCCTTGATTTTGTTGCCCGCAGGCAACGGACCGGAAAACGGGACATTCTCGCCGTAAACGGTGGCGCGCGCCCAGAGCGCGAGGCGGTGTCCGACCGGCTGTTTGTTCTTGGGGTGGATGTTCGTGGGATCACCCACGTCGATGGTGATCGCCATGCCGGAATTCGGCACGGTTGCCAGACTGCGCAGCATGCTTTCGCGCATGACTGCCCAATCGGTTCCCGGCCCTGAGCCATCTCTGATCTTTTGGAAGTTGGGCAGCTGCACCCAGGCGAAGGGGAAATTCCCGGCGCCCCAGCGCTCGCGCCAGTCCTGGATGAGCAGCGGCAGCTGGGTCTCGTAGAGTTTGGCGAATTCACCCCGGGCGTTGTTCTCGCCCTGATACCAGATGGCGCCCCGGATGGAGTAGGGGATGATCGGCGCGATCATGCCGTTGAAGAGATTGGCGGGGTAGTTTTTGTGCTCACGCGGATTCACCGGTTTCTCCGGCTGGTCGCCCGCGGGCTTGCCCTCCGCTTTGCGCTTCGCCGCGTTTTCTTTCCACGTCTCCAGCTGCTTTTGGTATTGGGCCTGGGCCTTTGCGTCGTCGTAAGGCACCTTCAACTTTTCCTCCCAGGGGCGGAACACGGGCGCGAACTCCTTCTTTCCCTCCTGTTTTGGCATGCTCATCCATGCTTCGATCGGCGTGGCCCCCCACGAGGCGGTGATCAGGCCGACGGGCGTCTCGAGTTTTTGATGCAGCTCGCGTCCGAAAAAATAGGCTGCGGCGGAGAACGATCCCGCGACCTCCGGACTGCAAACGATCCACCGGCCTTCACAGTTTTCCTGCGGAGTAACCGCCGGTTTACGCGCGACGTTGAACACGCGGATCTGGGGGAATTTTGCCGACGCTTTTTCCTGCCCGGCATTGTTCACCTCGTTCACCTGGAGCTGCATGTTGGACTGGCCTGAGGCCAGCCAGACTTCACCGATCAAAACATCGTTGATCGCCACCTTGTTTTGGCCCGTGACAGTCAGTGTAGCCGCTTCGCCCGCCGACAGCGGGTCGAGCTGGACCTTCCATTTGCCCGTCGCGTCCGCCGTGGTCGTCTTGGTCTGTCCTGCGACGGTGACCGTGATCACCTCGCCGGGGGAGGCCCAGCCCCAGACGGGGACGCTGGTGCCGCGTTGCAGCACCATGTGGTCCGAGAAAACCGAGGGCATCGTGACCTCGGCCCTCATGGTGACGGGATTGAGCGCCGCGAGTATTCCGAGACCGAATACGAGACGACCTAGGGTGGTGGGAGTGGAGTCGTGCATGGTTTAATAGGTAAGAAAGCCGGTTGGCGCACCGTTCAGAGGGGACGGATTCACAGGGCCAGGTTGGTGGTGCCGGTCGTGGTGATCAGCACCACCGTATCCGCCGGATGAGCCGTGCGGTTCAGTCCGGTGATGTGTAATGTGCCGTCCGCCATGGCGGTGTATTTCAGCTCCTCGCCGGTGAATAAATCGCGGCAGCCGGTGACCGTTTCCGGAATCGCCGGCGTGATGAATTCCGTGCCGAGGTAGCCGGGCAGGAGGTGGACGAAGTATTTGCCGGGTTTAAAGGTGAAGCCGTATTGTCCATCCACCGGATTCCACGGGCCGCCGCGAGTGCCATAGATACTGTCGCCGACTTTGCCCAACCATGCACCGACCCGGCGGGTCAAGGTCGCATGGCTTGCCGGGATTTTTCCATGCCGGTCCGGTCCGAAGTTCAGCAGCATGTTGCCATTGCGCATCACCACATCGACCAGATAGCGCACGATCTCGTCATAGGTCATCAGGTTCTGTTTCTCGCAATATCCCCAGCCGGCTTTGTTTAAATTCAGGCACTTTTCCCAGTAGTCGGGGCGCACGGGTCCGGTCACCGGTTTTCCACCTTCCTCATCCTTAAAATCTCCGATCCAGCCCGAACGACGATTGCTCACGATGTTGGGCGAATATTTCCGAACTAGGCCCATGAGGCCGAGCTCGCGGCCGGTTTCATCCTGGTCGCCATACGCTTTGCCCACGGGCCAGTCGTTGGCTGGGTCGCGGTATTTGCCCGGCTCCCAAAAAAACGCGCCGTCGCGATCAGTCCCTTTTTGGGCCAGCCACGAGCCATCCCAAAACAGATAATCGAACGGTCCGTAATTCCGGAAAAGGGTGCGCACCTGCTCGTAAACCTCTTCTTTCATCACGCGGGCGTTTTCTTTGTGGGCGGGGTCGGTCTTATAGCCCCACGCGTTCGATTGGCAGTTTGTGCCGGTGACATCGTAGTAGCCGGGATAGCGCCAGTTGATGGGCGAGA
>JBEGTN010000297.1:0-3123 GCA_041179405.1 Verrucomicrobiota bacterium | reverse complement strand
CGGGCTGACTAGCCTGCCCTTCCCGTGTCCGGCGCGCGATTTCAAGAAAGGCGAGCCGTGGCGCGTGGCGGTCAAGGTGATCGACCCACGCGGGCAAGAAGGCCTGCGCGTGGTGGAGGTGCCCCGTGGCTAACCCCGCGCAAATCCCCATCCAGCCGGTGGAGAACCCCATCCTGTGCTCGCCTTACGTCGAGCCGAGCGCCTACTGGCTTTACGACCGGGGCACGGGCATCCCGACGGCGGTGCCGGGGCGGCGCGCGGCAAGTTATTGGTATAAAACGGAGCGAACCGCCACCGGGCAGATGGCGCTCCTGCAAGAAGAGGACAGCGACCTGCTGCCGTTGGTGAACGCCCTGCGCGACGACGTGCGGGCGTGGCGAAAATCGGGTTGGGAAAACGCCAGCGAGGTTACCAAGACCCTGCTACGCCACTGGTCGCGCCCGGACCGCTCGCGGCGCTTGTTTTTCTGCCAGCTCGAAGCGGTGGAGACGATGATCTACCTTCAGGAACTCCTGGCGCGCGGCAAGACCCGCCGGGGCAAGGCGGAGTTGTCGGTCGAGGATTACCAAAAGCTGGCGGCGGGCGTATCGGTCAGGCCCGACGAGTGGAACCCGGCGGTCGCCCAGAGACCCCGGCTCGGCGACGTGCCGCATGAGCCGGGGCTAAAACCCCTGCTGCGCCACGCGTGCAAAATGGCGACCGGCAGCGGCAAGACCGTGGTCATGTCGATGCTCATCGCGTGGGCCTTCTGCAATCGCGGGCGCGTGCCGGGCGATCCGCGTTTCCCCCGGCGCGTCCTCGTGATTTGCCCGAACCTCACGATCAAGGAGCGTTTGCAAGTGCTGCGCCCCGGCGCGGAGGACAACTATTACGAAAAGTTCGACATCGTGCCGACCTCGCTCCGCCCGGAGTTGGCCAAGGGCAAGGTGCTCGTCACGAACTGGCACCACTTCGGAGAAGCCAGCGAGAAAAGTGAAGGCGGCAAGAGCTACCTCGTCGTCAACAAAGGCAAAGAGAGCCCGAAGGCGTTTGCCCGCAACCGGCTCGGCGACCTGTGGGACGATGAACCGTTGCTCGTGCTCAACGACGAAGGCCACCACGCCTACCGTCCCGCGCCGGTGGGCGAAGACGAGCAACTCACGCCCGACCAGAAGGCCGACCGCGAGGAGGCGACGGTGTGGATCAGCGGCATCGACCGGCTCAATCAAGCCTGCGGCGTCGCCCTCTGCGTGGACCTGTCGGCCACGCCCTTCTACATCGGCGGCAGCGGCTACAGCGAAGGCTCGCCGTTCCCGTGGATCGTGAGCGATTTCAGCCTGGTGGACGCCATCGAGAGCGGCATCACCAAGATCCCGCGCCTGCCCGCCATCGACAACACGGGGCGCCCCGATCCGAAGTATTTTAAGCTGTGGGAGCACATCACCCGCGACCTGAAGGCGGGGCAAAAACTGCCCGGCGGCAAACCCAAGCCCGAGGTCGTATGGGCCAAGGCGGAGGACGCGCTGCAAACGCTCGCCGGCCAGTGGAAACTCGATTTTGAGCGCAAGCAGCAGGCGCGACCGGGCGAGGAGCGCGAGCCCCCGGTGATCATCCTCGTCTGCGACAACACCGCGATCGCGGAGCATTTTCACGCGCAGATTTCCGGCGAGGTGGTGGTCGAGGCCGAGGAGGCGGACGAGGACGAAGACGACGAGGCTGCCGCCAAGCGGAAGAAAAAGCCCAAGCCGGTGAAGCACTACGGGCGCGGGCAGGTGTTTCCCGATTTCCTCTCCAATACGAAAGGCAACGAAGTCACCCTGCGCATCGACTCGAACCTGCTCGCCGCCGCCGAAAGCGAAGACCCGAACGCCACGAAAAAAGAGGCGGCGGAGGAGCTGCGCCGCATCGTCTCCACCGTCGGCAAGCCCGGCGCGCCCGGCGAGAAAGTGCGCTGCGTCGTGTCGGTCAACATGCTCTCGGAAGGCTGGGACGCGAACAACGTGACGCACATCCTCGGCCTGCGCGCCTTTGGCTCGCAGCTCCTGTGCGAGCAAGTCGTCGGGCGCGGGCTGCGCCGGATGGACTACACGCCCGACCCGCAGACGGGGTTGCTTACGCCGGAATACGTCGATGTATTTGGCGTGCCGTTTTCGCTGATCCCTTTCAAGGGCCGCGAACCCAAGGGGCCGCCCCCGCCGCCGACGGAGCGCAACGAAGTCATGGCCCTGCCCGAGCGCGCCGCCTTCGAGATTCGTTTCCCAGTGGTGGAAGGCTACGTCGTCGCGTTGACGAAAAACCTGGTGCGTTGCGACGTGTCCGCCACCGAGCGCACGCGCATCAACCCCGAGTCCACGCCGGTCGCGACCTTTGTGCGCCCCCAGGTCGGCATTCAGACCGGGCACATCAGCGCGCACGGCGGCTTTGAGTTGAAGCTGATGAACCGAGAGGAGTTTTACGACTCCACCCACCCGCAGACCATTTGTTTCGAGATCGCGCGCGAAGTGGTGCGTTTGCTCACGGAGACGGCGGTGGCGGGCAAACAACGCCTCCGCCGGGCGGCGCGCAGCCAGCTCTTCCCGCAGGTGCTCCGCATCGTCGAGGCGTATGTCGCGACCAAGGTCGATTTCGGCGGACAGCACCCCTGCGAACTCGGGCTCGATACCTACGTCCATCGCATCCGCGATCTGTTGCTCGCCGCCATCGAGCCGGACGAGGCGTTAGGCGAGCCGCCACTCCTGCCGCGCCTGAACCGCTATAAACCCATCGGCAGCACGGCCAGCGTGCATTTCAAAACCGTGAAGCCCGTGCAGGCGACCGCGCGCAGTCACGTTAACTTCGTGGCCTGCGACACGGCCTCCTGGGAGCAGGCGGCGATGTTTCAGCTCGAAGCAGCGGCGGTGGCGGGCCACGTCGTTTGCTACGTCCGCAATGAGCGCATGGAGTTTAACATTCCCTATGACTTTGAAGGCGTCGCCCGCGTGTATGAGCCGGACTTTTTGGTGAAATTGACGAACGGCACGACACTCATCGTCGAGATCAAGGGACAATTTTACGACGAGACGGAGATGAAGCACCAAGCCGCCGACCAATGGCTGCGCGCCGTCAACCGCTGGGGGCAACTCGGCCGCTGGGATTTCCTGGTGT
>JBEGTN010000296.1:0-3396 GCA_041179405.1 Verrucomicrobiota bacterium | reverse complement strand
ACGCGGATTACACGGATAAAACAGGATACAGAAAAAACCAGTCGCCCAGACAAGTCTCCTGGCGGGTGAGTCACGGATATTTCGTAATTTTCTGATATCCGCGTTCATCCGCGTAATCCGCAGTTTCCATCGCCGGTTTTAGGCTTAGCCATCCTGACTTCAAGGAAGCAGGATGAGCCGGGTTCTCGGTGACCTGGCAGTGGGTGGCGGGAGCATCTTGCTCCCGTGTTTGCGGAAGGGAGCTGGAAGCTCCCTCTACTTTGGCGCGGCGGGCGCTTCCTGGCGCTGCATGGTGACAGAGACGTCGAGTTTGTCGGTGCGGGTGCCTTTGAACACGCCGCGCGTCGGCGTGCTGTCGTGGTAATCGCGGCCGCAGGCGACCTTGACGTGGCGCTCGCCGACGGCGCAGTCGTTGGTCGGATCGAGCGGATACCAGAAACCGCCGGGCAGGTAGATCTCGACCCAGGCGTGACTCTCGGCGGAGCCGATCAGGGCGGCGGGGGCGTTTTTCATTTCGGCCGCCTTGCGCTGGCTTTCGGTCTCGATGTAGCCGGTGACGTAGCGGGCGGGAATCTCGGCGGAGCGCAGGATGGCGATCATGACTTGCGCGAAGTCCTGGCAAACGCCGGCCTTGAGCGCGAGCACCTCGGTGACGGGGGTGTCGATGCGGGTGATGCCGGGCACGTAGCGGAAATTCTCCTTTATCCAATGGTTCAGGCGAAGGAGGGCGGGGCCGAGCTCGTTGCCGGATTTGAAAAACTGGTTAGCCAGCCGGTTGACGGCGGCGGACATCGGTATGGCCTCCGACGACATCAGGAACTCGTAGAGACGCAGCCGCTCGCCGCGATAAAGCTGCCGGGCCTCGGACACACTGATCTCCAGCGCGGCCTTGGGCGGTGCCCACGGCTGGGTTTCAACCATGGAGCGGCTCTCGACCACCAGGCGACTGTGGCGATGGGCGACGGCGAAGGACTCCACCAGATTCCCAAAATAGTCCGGGTAACGATGAACACGACCGGCTGGTTCGGTCGAAAACTCGCGGGACAGCAGACGCTGGCGGTCGTCCTCCACCGGGGTGAGGCGGGCCTCCATGAAGGATTCGCTGGCCTCGCCGGCGTAGCGATAGGTCGTGCGATGTTGGATACGGAAAAGCATGGGGCCGGACGGCGCGAGGTGGAGGGCGTGAGGCGGCGCGCTGGGCGGGGAGTTATTTCTTCTTGGCGCGGGACGAGCCATCCTTGCTTGAGCCGCCGCCGGACCGGCCGGCGTTGAGCAAGGTGCCGCCGATCACGCCCACGGCGAAAATGGAGAAATAGACCAGAGCGGCGGAGGTGCGGACGGGTTTTTCGAGCAAGAGGGAGAAGCGAAAGTCGATCGAGTGGGTGTTTTCCATGCCGATGAAAACCACGATGAAGAGAATGAGCAGGAAACCGAAGGTGCGAAAGATGATGGAGGCCATTTGAGTGGGACTTCCTTCATGAAATCCGGCGCGGGCCGTCCATGCCAAGCGCAATGCGGCGTCTCGGCGCGAACGGCGCAGGTCGTCGTCGGACTGGTTTAGTGCGCGACGTGGACCTTTTCGCCCTTTGGCTGGCCGATGGAGGCGAGCAGGGAGACGAACCACGGGGTGGCGATGTCGAAGGGCTTGCCGCCCTTGATGCGGGGGAACTCGATGGCGCGGAGGATGCCGCCTTTGTCCTCGTCGTGGCCGATGACGCCGCTCTCGCGACGGAGGGCGCACTCCACGGCGAGATCGGTGCAGCTCTTGATGAGGCGCAGGTCGTCGGCATTGGCGGCGGCGGCGCGGGCGAAGTAGCCGGATTTTTGCACGAGGACTTTTTCGGCACCGAGCATCTTGGCGAATTGTTCGCCGAACCATTTGCCGGGGTTGATGGCGTCGAGTTTGACATGGCCGAAGGCGTCGCGCGGCACCTCCTGACCCTTGGCCTGCATCTCGGCGATGATGGCCTCCACGCCTGCGCCCTCGGAGATGAAGATGTTTACGTTGTCGTGTTTATCCATGACGGCCTTGAGGCGGGCGGCCTCGGCGGCGAGGTCGATGGCCATCTCGGGGATGAAGAGGGCGTGGACATCGAGGTTGGCGCGGGAGAGGCCGAGGCCGGGGACGAATTCCTCGCGGTCGAGGAGCTTGCGGTAGTCGGCGGCGGTGGCGGCGGTGAGCCAGCCGCAGGCGCGGCCCATGACCTCGTGGATGATGAGCATGCGCGGGTTGGCGTTGTGCTCGGAGACGACGTTGCGGAAGTAGCGCGCGCCGTGCTCGGCGGCGGTGTAGGCACCGAGGGACTGGCGGATGGGGGAGACATCGTTATCGATGGTCTTGGGCAGGCCGATGACGGTGAGGCCGTAATTATTTTTGGCGAGGAAGGCGGCTAGGTCGGCGGCGGCGGTGTTGGTGTCGTCTCCGCCGATGGTGTGAAGGATGTCCACGCCGTCCTTGATGAGTTGATCAGCGGCGACCTTTTGCGGGTCCTGGCCCTCTTTGACGAGGCCGCGCTTCACGCAGTCTTTGACGTTGGTGAGTTTGACGCGGGAGTTGCCGATGGGGGAGCCGCCGTGCTGGTGGAGGATGGGGGCGGCGGCGCGCTCGGCGGGGCCGATCTTGTAGGAGTCGCCGAGGAGGAGGCCCTTGTAGCCGCCGTGGTAGGCGATGAGCTCGATGTCGGGGGCGATCTCGGTGTAGCGCTCGATGAGCCCGCCGACGGCGGAGCTGAGGCAGGGGGCGAGGCCGCCGGCGGTGAGGAGGGCGACTTTCTTGGGACGGGCGACGGGCGTGGTGGAGTTGCTCATGAGTGAAAGGGTGTAAGATTGAGCAGGTCGCGGGCCGTCCGGCAAAGCGTGAAAATCGGCATGCGCAAAGACGAATAAACAGGCAGCGTAGCCGGTCGGCGGCGGAGCGAGATTAGGGAGGAATGGGGGGGCGAACGTTGCGGACGGTGACAGGAACGGAGAGAGGTTACATTCAGCCCGCTGGCATTGTAATCCAAACGGGTGTATCCTCCGATCGTGGTCAAGGGACCACATGATAGCTGACAGGTTAGTAAGCTGACAGGTTAGGAAAGTGACAAGTCAGACAGAAGACAGGTCAGGTGTCAGAAGTGTTAGGTGTCAGGTCAGTGAAAGGTTAGGTTAGCAGTCAAAAAGTTAAAAACTCAGTAGACTCCGCCAAAACCCAAAAGACGAAGATAAGCGCCATTGCCGCGCTCGCGGGCTCGACCCGCACCATGATGAGCCTCCCCGACACTGTTCGAGGAGGCTCAATTGTTTTACAGGCCGGATAACGGGCGCAAACCCGGTGAAGCCGTGCGGAGACACACGGATACGCACGGAGACAGCGCCTAGAGCATTTCAAATAAAACTGTAGCCAAAATGACGGCT
>JBEGTN010000295.1:0-3411 GCA_041179405.1 Verrucomicrobiota bacterium | reverse complement strand
GACTGGCGGCGAAGTATTATGCGGCGGGCGAAGAGACGGGGCGAGGCCTTGGTGAGCGCGGCTGGGGGCTGATCTACGGCGGCGGCAAGGCGGGCGTGATGGGCTCGGTGGCCATCGCGGCCAAGGCGGCGGGCGCGGCGGTGGTGGGAGTGATCCCGGATTTCATGGTCGAGCGCGAACTGGCCTACCGCGAGGCCGACGAATTGATCGTGGTGAACTCGATGCGTGAACGCCGCCGCATCATGGAGGAGCGGGCGGACGCCTTCGTGGCCCTGCCCGGCGGCATCGGCACGCTGGAGGAGCTGGTGGAGATCCTCGTCGCGCGTTCGCTCAACCGCCACGCGAAGCCGCTCATCCTGGTGAACCAGGACGGGTTTTACGACGACCTGCTGAGGTTTTTCGCGCGCATGACGGAGGAGAATTTCAAGTCGCCGAACCTGCACGAGCAGATCGTGGTGACGCCGACGGTGGCGGGTGTGTGGGCCTTGCTGGAAAACCCGTCCGCGCCTGCGGCGGTGGACGCGCTCTGGCGGTGAGGTGCGAGGGCGGTTAGAGGCGCTTGAGCAGGGCGGCGCGGTAGTCCTGCACCTCCCAGTAGCGTTCTGTTACTCTTTGGAAGGACGGCGTGCTCATGTTCAAAAGCACGAAGCCAACCAGGTTTTTTCTCGGCCAGAAAGAGCGGGGGATCGAGGCGGCGAAATCGGCCTGCCGCTTTACTATTCCGGCCTGGTCGCGACGAACGCCGAGTGAAGCGAGGTCGGTCGCCAGGTCGCCGGCGAGGTTCATGGTCGCAGTGTGGTTGTAGAGCGGGAAGTAATGGAGGAGCGACAATTCGTTGCCTTTGAAGGCGGCAAGGAGCGTCGAGTCGTAGAGGTTGCCGAAGACGACGGTGCTGGTCTCATACTCGCAGAGGAAGAGGAGGCGGGCGTTTTCCTCGGCGGGATAGGCGGGGGCAAGGGCGGCGGCGATGCGTGCGCGGGCGGCGGGCGAGACTTCGGAGTGGTCGAGGACGATGCGTAGCGTGGTGAGGGCGTTTTTTTGCAGGACGACGGAGATCATCCGACGGACGAGCGTGCGGCCATGCACCTCGAGTTTCTGCGCGGCGGTGAAAACGGGGAGAATGGTGGCGACGGCCTCGTCCGGATGCCCGTCGAGGGCGTAAAGCACGGCAAGGGCGTTGGCGTAGTTGGACACCTCGCGCAGCGGTTTGAAGGCGACGATCGGATCGGAGAACTTCTGGAAATGGTCGGCGAGTTCGGGTGCGGCGGCCATGTCGTCGATCCAGGCGCGCACGGGAGCGAGTTCGAGCCAGCGGGCCTCGATCTTGGCGCGGTTTTCGGTGATGAAGGCGATCCATTCGGCGTCTTGTTCAATTTTTTCGAAGGAAGGACTGCTTCTGAGAAATAGATTGGCCGGATATTTAAGGGTGTCGTGGAGCGAGCCGGGCACGTTGCTCGAATAACGCAATGTGAGGGTGTGGGAGGCCGCGGCGTCCGGGAAATCGGAGCGGAGTGCGGCGGTGCCGGGCGGGTGGCGCAGGACGGGGTCGTCGTGCTTCAACCAGATCACGAGCAGGGCGAGGCTGGCGGCGAGCGCGGCATAGGGGGGCCAGATCTGGGGGCGTTTGCCGAAGACGCCGCCGAAGGCCAGACCGGGGCCGATCACCAGGGCGACGCCCAGAAGCAGGCGGATGGGCCAGGCGGAGGCACCGGGATTAGGGGCGAAAAGGTGAGTGGCGGCGAAGGCGACGACGACGAGCAGCACAAGGAGCAGCGCGAAGTTGCGCAGCGCGATCAACAGGCGGGTGAGGAGGCTGGTGCGCGGCGTGGCGGAGGGGGCGGTGGTGGTTTGCATGGGTCTGAAAGCGGAAGCGGATGCGGCGGCGTGAAAAGCCCCCGGTGGGTGAGGCCGGGGGCGGGGAACTTGAACTCACGTTCAAGTCTACGGGGTGGAGGAGAAGGCCGAGCTGGAGCTCGGCGTTCCCAGGGGCTACGGGATCAGGCGAGGGAGACGCCTTTTTTGGCGGCGGCGCGGAGGAGGGCGTCGGCCATGTCGGAGGGAGTCGCGGCGACCTCGATACCGCACTCCTGGAAGACGGCGATCTTGGCGGCGGCGGTGTCCTCGTGGCCACCGACGATGGCTCCGGCGTGGCCCATGCGGCGACCGGCGGGGGCGGTCGAGCCGGCGATGAAGCCGGCGACGGGCTTGGTGCAGTTGTCCTTGATCCAGCGGGCGGCCTCGACCTCGGCGTTGCCGCCGATCTCGCCGATGAGGATGATGCCCTTGGTGTCTGGGTCGGCGTTGAAGAGTTTGATGACGTCGAGGTGGTTGGTGCCGTTGACCGGGTCGCCGCCGATGCCGACGGAGGTGGACTGGCCGAGGCCCTTGGAGGTGATTTGGAAAACCGCCTCGTAGGTCAGGGTGCCGGAGCGGGAAACGACGCCGACGTGGCCCTTTTTGTGGATGTAGCCGGGGGCGATGCCGATGCGGCAACCGCCGGAGGAATCCTTGCCGGTGCCGGGGGTGACGAGGCCGGGGCAGTTGGGGCCGATGAGGCGGGTCTTGGCGCCGGCAATGGCGCGCTTCACGCGGATCATGTCCTTGATGGGAATGCCCTCGGTGATGCAGACGGCGAGATCGAGGCCGGCGTCCACGCACTCGAGGATGGCGTCGCCCGCGAAGGGCGGCGGCACGAAGATCACGGAGACGGTGGCGCCGGTGGCGGCGGCGGCCTCATGGACGGAGTTGAAGATGGGCACCTTGTGGGTGCCGTGCTCGAAGAACTGGCCGCCCTTGCCGGGGGTGACGCCGGCGACGAGCTGGGTGCCGTAGTCGAGGGAGAGCTGGGCGTGCTTGGCGCCGAAGGCACCGGTGATGCCTTGGACGAGGATCTTGGTCTGGGGAGTGATGAGAATGCTCATGGGAAGACCGCGCGAGGCGCGGCAGATTAAGTTTTAAGTTTAAGATTAAGTTTGGAGTGCGGGAAGGGGAGGGGGGCGGAGGTCTTAAACTTCAACTTGCCCCTTCAACTTCGCGCGCAGCGCGTCAGGCGACGAGTTTGACGATCTTCTGGGCGGCGTCGGCCATGGTGTCGCCGGAGACGAGAGCGAGGCCGGAGTTGGCGAGGGTGGCCTTGCCCTTGGCGACGTTGTTGCCTTCGAGGCGGACGACGAGGGGGAGCTTGAGGCCCACTTCCTTCACGGCATCGACGATGCCCTCGGCGATGACGTTGCAGTCCATGATGCCGCCGAAAATATTTACGAAGATGCCCTTCACGTTGGCGTCGCCGAGGATGATCTTGAAGGCCGCGATGACCTTCTCCTTTGAGGCGCCGCCGCCGACGTCGAGGAAGTTGGCGGGGTTGCCGCCGTAGTGTTTGATGATGTCCATGGTGGACATGGCGAGGCCGGC
>JBEGTN010000294.1:0-3570 GCA_041179405.1 Verrucomicrobiota bacterium | reverse complement strand
CGATCTTCATGGCCTCGGTGCGATCCGAGACGGCGTCCTCGGTGCCGGGAAGGACGGGGACCTTGATCTTTTGCGCGAGGGCGCGGGCGGCGGTCTTGTCGCCCATCATGTCGAGCAACTCGGGGCGCGGGCCGACGAAGATGATGCCGGCCTGCTCGCAGGCGCGGGCGAAGGCGGGGTTTTCAGAGAGGAAGCCGTAGCCGGGGTGGATGGCGTCGATGCCGTGGTCCTTGGCGACGCCGATGATGCTCTCGATGTCGAGGTAGGCGGCGACGGGGCCCTTGCCGCGACCGACCTGGTAGGCCTCGTCGGCCTTGTAGCGATGAATGGAGAAACGGTCCTCCTGGGCGAAGATAGCGACGGTGCGCAGGCCGAGCTCGGTGCCGGCGCGGAAGATGCGGACGGCGATCTCGGAGCGGTTGGCGGCCATCAAGCGGGCGATGGGGCGGATCGCGGGCGCGGATTTGGCGGATTTGGCAGACGAAGCGAGTTGAGTGGGCGCGACGGAAGCTTTGGCGGCGGGCATGCGGAGGGGTTGGGAGGGGTGCAGGGGTTGCGGGGGAAGAACGTAAAGGGGTATGGTCACATTCCATTCGTGGCGCGAATTCTTTCCGGCCCGCACCGTAAGATTTGCACCCGAAGGGCGGGTGGACGGACAGCGCGGACACAAAAAACCCGCCGTCCGGAGGAGCGGCGGGAAGGGAGGGCGGGACGCGGAAGCGCGGCGGCCCGAGGCGGAGGAGGCTCAGAGGCCCTTGCGCTGCAAGGCGGCGTCGAGTTCGCGCATGAACACCTGGGCGTCCTCGGGTGTGGGGCGGTAGCCGGGCTGGCTGATCGAGGTGAAGCCGGGGCGGCCGGTCTGATCGACGATCCACTTGCCGGTGACGCCGTCGCTGAAGGTCACACTGCCGCTGCAAATCGCGCCAGGAATGAGGGTGACGCCGTCAACATCCACGCTGACCGAGCCGGGGCCGGGCGGGAGGGCGTCCTCCTCGGGCAATGGGTCCTCCGCGCCAGCGCCCGGCGATCCGGCGGGAACGGCGGGCGCGGCGGCGGCCTTGGCCTTGGTCACATCGGAGGCGTCGGCCTTGGGGGCGGGGTCCTTGAGGGTGAGGTTGAGGTCGTCCACCAGGAAGCGAACATCCATATACGTCATGGAAATCTGGAACTGCTCGCGGAGCTTTTTTTGGACGGCGGAGAGGTTGTCGCCAGCGGCGATCCAGGTGGAGACGGTGGCGGCTTGTTCGGGTGAGAGGCTCATGGGAAAAGGGCGAAACTAGAACCCGCGCGGCGCAAGGCAAGCGGCGCGGTGCAGCTCAGCGGTGCGACTCAAGCGTGACCCAGCCAATACGCCGCCAGACCGGAGCAGAGCAAGCCGGCGACGAGCACGCCCACGCAGCCCTTGCCCTGGGCGCTGGCGGTGAACTTTTCGGGCGAGGCGGCACGGAGCGAGCGCTCCAATTCCTCGACCGCGTCCTTGGCCTCCTTGAGGCCGAGCCCGGTAAATTCGCGGCAGAGTTTAACGGCCTCGATCTTGCGGCCCTGAAAAAGGGACGCCGCCAAGGTTTTTGTCTGCTCGTCGGAAAGGGCGCGGCTCATATGGCGAAGCGAGGGCGGAAAAGCACCTCAAGGCGAGGCTCGAAAAACGCCTGCGCACGCAGGAGGCCCGCCGACGGACGGGGCTCAGCGGCTCAGGGCGTTGCGGAGGAACTCGATCTGGCCGCGCATGTGGGCGTCCTGGGCGATCATGTTGTCCACGGCTTTGCAGGCGTGAATAACCGTGCCGTGGTCGCGACCGCCGAAGGCATCGCCAATGTCCTGGAGGGAGTGTTTGGCGATGAGCGTGCGGGTGAGATACATCGCGATCTGGCGGGGGATGGCGATGTTGTTGGGGCGACGCTTGCTGGTCATGTCGCTGTGGCGGATCTGGAAATGGTCGGCGACGCGTTTCTGTATGACCTCGAGCGTGAGCTGGTTTTGCGCCTGCTCCATGAGCACGTCCTTGAGGAGCATCTCGACGGCGGGCAGATCGAGGGGCTTGCCGGTGAGCTGGGTGTGGGAAGCGACCTTGAGGAGCGCGCCCTCGAGACGGCGGATGTTGCGCGAGATGTGCTGCGCGATGAAGGCGGCGATGGGCGCGGGCAGGTCGCACTTCATGGCGGCGGCCTTGGTGCGCAGGATGGCGAGGCGGGTCTCGAAATCGGGCGGCTGAATGTCGGCGGGCAGTCCCCACTCGAAGCGGGAAACGAGGCGGGCCTCGAGTTTCTCGATCTCGGAGGCGCGGCGGTCGCTGGAGATGATGATCTGTTTACCCGTGCCGTGAAGATCGTTGAACGTGTGGAAAAACTCCTCCTGGCTGCGCTCCTTGCCGGCGAGGAACTGGATGTCGTCGATCAAGAGAATATCCACATGGCGGTAGCGTTGGCGGAACTTGATGAGGCCGTTTTCCTGGATGGCCTGGATGAAGTCGTTGGTGAACTTCTCGGCAGAGAGGTAGGCCACGCGGGTATCGGGACGGCGCTGGAGGACGGCATGCCCGATGGCATGCATGAGGTGAGTCTTGCCGAGGCCGGTCTCGCCGTAGAGGAAGAGCGGGTTGTAAGACTGGCCGGGGGCGTCGGCGACGGCGCGGGCGGCGGCGGCGGCCATCTGGTTATTATCCCCGACCACGAAAGTCTCGAAGGTATTACGCGGGTTGAGGGAGGAATTCTGGATCGGACGGTCCTCGACGCGGACAACGCGGCGGGGAGCGGCGGCGCGGGGCCGGGGCGGGGACAAGGGAGTGCCGGTAGAGGAGTCGGCGGTGATCTTGCAGAGCTTGACCGACATCTCGCGACCGGAAGTCAGGCGAAGGCGCTGCTGAATGAGGTCGATATAGTTATCGTTGATCCAGATGGAGGCAAAGTCGTTGGGCACGCCCAGCGTCATTTGCTCGGGGGTGGCGTCCACGCACACGATCGGGTCAAACCATAGCTTGAAAACATCCTCGGGGAAGAGCCCCCGAAGATCGGCTTTGGCGGATTCCCAAAGGCTGGGAGTGGCGGACGTTACAGGCATGTGACAAGCGGACTGGAGTGAGGGTTTATTCACACCGCGCAGAGGGGTAGCGCTTTCGGCACGAACTGAACGTCGATAAAAACCGCAAGAAACCGGAAGAGGGAAAGAGGGAGGCGTAAGGAAAAAGGAGCGTCCACGGGGGGGCACTGCTTAAGCCCTTTGCTTGCAATTAAATGCGTGTGAAGTCTCCAGGGGGCGGCGATTGATTCGAAAGTCAGTGACGTGAGAAAGAACCATCCCGCAGTAGCGGAGATGAGTGGCGAGAGGGGAGTAACGGAGAGGACGGAAGACCTGACAAGCGGAAGTTTCCAACAAGTTATTCACCGACTTTTTGCGCATAACTTTTTGCGCTTTTTTCGTTGCCAAGATCGATGTCTGGACGACCTGCGCGTTTCCCCTCTGAAACATGCGTAACCAGATCGTCACTACGACCCCTCCGCGGGGCGGTTTTTACTTGGCGGAGACGGGCCGGGTGGGCGCGGCGCGCACGGGGGTGGGCACAACTTCGAGCGA
>JBEGTN010000293.1:0-3659 GCA_041179405.1 Verrucomicrobiota bacterium | reverse complement strand
GTGGACATCGTCTTCCCCTGGCGCTGGCCCGAATACCGTCTGTCGCTCGGTCGGCACCATTGGGCGCAGGCGCAGCTCGCTCACGCTGAAAAACGCACCCGCGAGGTGTTTCCCTTGTTGCATGCCGCCTTGCGCTACGACCCCGGCAATCTCGAAGCGCGCCGCCTCATGGCGATCTACTATATCCGCACCGGCTATCTCCAGTTTGCAGTCGATTGCCTGGAGCAGGGCCTGCCCGCCGCCGCCACCGATCTCGACTATCTCAAACTCCTCTTCGGGGTGCTCGACGAACAGCAGAACGACGAACGCGCGCTCGCTCGCTGCACCGAACTGCTTCCTGCGAAGCCGACTCAAAACCTGGCCGAGCTTTACACGGCCTTGCAGGCCGCGAACGCGCACTTCAATCGCGGTCGCTTCGATCAGGCGGAGAACCTGATCGCTACGTGGGGGCTCGAGCGTAGTATCGAGGGCCAGTTGTTACTCGCCAAGTGCGATTGGGAACGCGGGCTGCACGACGTCGCCATCGCGCGGCTGGAAACCGAGGAAGATCGCTTCCACGGTCGCGATGATCTGACCCGCGAACTCTTGCGCTTCAAACGCGAAAATGGCGACGGCGGGGAATGGCGGCGGCAAGCGCATCTGCGCGTGCTCGCCCTTCCGGACGGCCCCGGTCCCCGCGTGGACTGGATCGCCAGTCTGCGGGGCACGCAAGACGCCGACTTCGACCGTGAAGCAACCCGCTTTCTTGTTGATTTCGGCCGCGACTCGCGGGCTTTGGTGATGTTCGCCGGGCAGGCCGCCGACAGCGGAGACTCCTTGCTCGCCAAGCGTGTCAGGGACACCGCCCAAGTCGCCGGCCTTTCACCCAACGCCTTCGTGCTCGCCGAAGTGCAGGCGGCCATAAACGCCAACAATCCGGTGCTCGCGCTGAAACTCGCGGAAGAGGGCGTGACGGCCAATCGTGAACTCAACCCCCACTATCCGGCGGCACTGGCGGGGCTGCGCGCCCTGGCTTTATACGCGGCGGGCGACAAGGAGCGTGGCGAGATCGAGCTGGCGGTTTTCACCGATCATAACGGCACGCGCGCGGCGGACGGCGTGTGGCTGGCGCGCGAGCTGCGGCGGCGCGGCGCGGATATGCCGGCGCTGCGCCTGCTCAAGTCGGCGGTGTCCCTCGATCCGCTCAATCAGGCCGCGCTTACCGAACTGGTAAGGGTGGTGATAGACCTGCGACGCTACGACGAGGCGCGGGTTTACCTGCCGGCGTTACTGGCCATGCGTAAACCCTCGCACGAAGTTTTACGCGAGGTGGCGTTCAAGCTGGAGGGCCGTCCCCTTGAGATGCCGCCCCAGGTGCGCGCGAGGCTGGCGGAGGTCCTGGCAGGCGGCAGCGCCGACTAGGCGGCGCGTCCGGGCTCAGACTATCTTCAGCTTGGGCAGATCCTGACCGTCCACCAAGCCGACCGGCTTGCCCTTGCTGTCGACTACGATGAGGTCGTCGATCTTATGGGCCTCGAACATACGCAGCGCATCCACCCCGAGGGCGGCGGCGGAGATGGTCTTGGGGTTCGCAGTCATGAAGGTTTTGACCGGTTGCGAGAGGAACTCGCCCCCCTTGAGTGCACTGCGCCGGAAGTCGCCGTCGGTGAGGATGCCCGTGAGTTTGCCCGATTTCGGATGCACGAGGGCGATGCTGCCGCTACGGGCCTTGGTCATGCGCAGAATGGCGTCCTGGAGGGTGATGTTATCCTCGGCGATAGGGAGACGATCTCCGGCGCGCATAATGTCGCCGACCTTGAGCAGAAGCACGCGGCCCAGATTGCCTGCCGGGTGGTAGCGGGCGAAGTCATCGCGACTCAAGCCGCGGGCCTCGAGCAAGACCATCGCGAGGGCATCGCCCAGGGCGAGGGCGGCGGTGGTGCTGGCGGTCGGAGCGAGAGCAAGTGGACAAGCCTCGCGCGGCACGGTGTAGATGAGGCGCAGGTCGCATCCCTGCGCGAGATCGGAGTCCGCCTTGGAGGTGAACGCGACGAGTTTCAGGCCGAAGCGCCGCAGCACAGGCACCAGTTTCAACACCTCATCGGTCTGACCGCTGTTGGAAAGGATAAGGGCGACGTCGCCTTCGCCGACCATGCCGAGATCGCCATGCAGGGCCTGGGTGGCGTCGAGGAAGCAAGACGGGGCGCCGGTGCTGTTGAAGGTGCCGGCGAGTTTTTGGGCGATATGGGCGGACTTGCCAACCCCGGTGAAGATGAGCTTCCGGCCGGAAGCGATTGCATCGTGGAATGCGCGGGCGACGGCAACGAAGCCGGGCCCCAGATTATCGCGGGTGGCGGCCAGCGCCTGTTCCTCGATTTGGAGGCAAAGGCGGGCGCGTTTGAGGACGAACGTGGAATCGAGGGCCATTTAAGATTGGAGTCGCTAACGAAGAAGGGAGACTTTGCCTTCATCCATTTCCGTTCAATCCCATTTACACCGCACGCCATGCGTCGCCGTCCGCATTTCCTGCTCATCCTCGTCCTGTTCGCCGGGCTCATCCTCCCGGGTTGCGCCCCGCGCACCGTCCTGCCGTATGCCGCCGAGGTAGATGACCCCGAGTATCGTCGCGGCAAAGAGCTGCAACGCCTGGGCCGCAACCCGGAGGCGCTCGCTTCTTTTCTCAAGGTGATCGAGGAGCGCGGCGGCGCGGCGGCCGAGTCGCATCTGGACGCAGGCATACTTTATCAGGAACACATCAAGGACCCCATCGCGGCCATTTACCACTACCGGAAATTCCGCGAGCTCAGGCCCAACGCCAAACAATCCGATCTGGTCTTACAGCGCATCGATGCCGCCACCCGGGAATTCGCCCGCACCTTGCCCGCCCAGCCGCTCGATAATCAGGTGGATCGCACCGACATGATGGACGCGATCGACCGCCTCCAGCGCGAAAATCTGCAACTCAAGGAACAACTCGCCGCCGCGCGCGCCGCGACCCTGGACTCCACCCGGCAGAGCGCCACCCCCATGGTCAACGAACCCTCAGTCGCCGGTGGCAACGAACTTGATTTCGGTGCATCCGGCACCGATGGCCCGCCCGCCCGCCTGACAGGCGGCCAGGCCCCGGTCGGCGTGGTGCCAATCGCACCTGCCGCGCCGCAGCCACCCCCTCCGGCCTTCGTGATGAATCCGGTTGCCAATCCGCCCGTCGCCACGCCCGCGCCTGCTCCTGCACCCGCCGTCGGCCGCCGGCACACCGTGGCAAAAGGCGATACCCTCTACAATCTCGCCCAGCGCTACTATAATAACCGCAGCCGCTGGCGGGATATTTACTCGGCGAACCGCGACGTTATGCGCAGCGAGACGGATCTGCGCATCGGCGCGGAGTTGAAGATACCTCAATAACTAGTTTTCCGCCCCACGCCGGTCATGCCCCAGACCTCCCGCCGCACCTCCGTTTTCACCGAGTCGCTTATCCGCGAGATGTCGCGCGTCGCGGCCAGGCACGGCGCGATCAACCTCGCGCAAGGCTTCCCGGACGGCGATCCGCCGGCCGCGCTCGTGCAGGCGGCGAAGGACGCGATGGACGCCGGGCGCCATCAATACGCCGTGACTTGGGGCTCGCCCGAACTGCGCGAGGCGCTCGCCGCCAAGCTCACCCGCTTCACCGGCGCGCCGGT
>JBEGTN010000292.1:0-6762 GCA_041179405.1 Verrucomicrobiota bacterium | reverse complement strand
CCTTGATACGCTGCTTGGCTAGGGTTGCGCTCTTCAAGAGGGTCTCAAACTTACCCTGAATTTGCTGGAGGTTGCTGATGTTCTGGAGGCCACGTTCCAAGATGCGCGACTCCTTGACGATACTGCGCAGGGTGGTGAGCGCGGCTAGCAGGCCGCCGCTGAACATGGCGGTCGGGCCGAGGAGCTTGTCGATGGCCGCGCCCTTGAGCGCGTTGGTGGCCGCCTGCAAGGGGGTGGCGCCGGCGGCGATGTCCATCGCGGGCTGCGCAAGTTGGCTGGCGCCGGAGAGGAGCTGTCCGCTGAGCTGGCCTTTGCCGGTGGAGAGGTTGTTGTTCTGGGCCATAATATCAGATCGCCGAGGGTGGCGGGACGGGTTGCGGTTTGTCGGTGCGGTCGAAGCCCTGCTTGACCTTCGCCCAATACTCTTCCTTGGCCTGCTCACGGGCCTTCTCGGGCGTCAGCTTCGGGTTCAGCCGTTCCAGTTCCTTGCCGCGTTCCGTGATGCCGGCCTCGCGCTTGGCCTTGTGGGCTTGGAATGCCTCCTCGTCGAGCGGAGTCCAGAAAGCGTTATCCCCGCCCTTGAACTTGTTCACCAGGGCTGCGCGCCAACGGAGCTGGCCGATGGGCATGGTCCAGACGACCTCGGGCGTCCACTTGAACTCGTGCTCGGCATAGACGGCCAGTTCCAGGTTCTCGTCGCAGTCGCGGGTAGGTTCGACGGCGGTTCCGTGCTTGTGCTGGTTGGGCCAAAATTTGGGGCCGACCGCGAAGTCCTGCATGTAGGCGTAGAACTTGGCCAGCTCCATGCGGGCGTTGTAGCGGCGCATCGACCAGAGCCAGCGGAACTTACCTGGGGAGCGTAGGTCCGGGACGTAGTGCTCGGGGGTCCACGGCGTGCTGGCGCACTGGACGGCTACCCACAGGTCGTGGAGGTTGGGCTGGCGGTTCATCAGCAGGAACGGCGACTGCGCCCACTCCAGGTTGCACTGCGTCCAGACGCTAAACGGGTAGAGCCGTTTGCCGAGGACCGTGTGGGGTCGGTTGGCGAACGGCTCTACGAAACGATCGTCGTGGACGAATACTGCGGTAGGATCGTAGGGATTCGTGGCGTCGTCGGACATGCCGACCGGGTCACGTCAACCCCTTACGCATCGGTGTAGACGATGGCTCCGCCGCCCTGGACGTTGAGGCTGGCCTTCACGAAATCCTCGTTGCTCGCGCTGATGTTGGAGCTGACGCACAAGCCGCCAACGCCACCATGCGATACGCAGTCGCCGAGCTTGGGCACGGCCATTGCGGAGGCGTAGCCGTCGATCTTGAGGGTGTTCTTCACCGCGCCGATGAGGTGGGCGACGGTCACGGCCTGGCTGTCGCGGGCGGTGGTATTGACGGAGAGTTCGCCGGTCGTGTCGATCGCCGTGATGGCGTTCAACGGGGCGCTGGTATCCCCGGTCGTAGTGACCGCAGCGGCCAGGCCAAGGGAGGTCTTATCGACCACGCCACCCGAGCCATCAAGGCCATACGCGAGATCGACGCCGGAAGCAACTTTACGAGTGAGTGCCATGAGAGTAGGTGGTTAAAAGGTTTAGGAGTAGCTGCCCGTGCCGGTGCCGACGTGGCCCTCGGCATTGATCGAGGCCTTGATGAAATCCTCGTTGCTCGCGCTGATGTTGGCGCTGATGACCGCGCCCTGGCGGCCGGCAAAGGTAAGCTGCGCACCGAGGGTGGGCAGACTGGCGGCGCTGGTATGACCCTTGAGGGCGATGGTGTGCTTGGTGTCGCCGACCAAGTGGGCGACAAACTCGCCGGTCTCGTCCTTGGCCATCGTATTGACCGAGAGCTCGGCGGACACATCCGCGTTGGTGATGGTGGCAAGGCCGGTGGCGGTCTTCGCGGCGGATACCTCGGAACCGAGGCCGTGCGGAATGGTGGCGGAGGATTTCTTGGTGAGGGCCATGATGATTTTAAGGGGTGTCAACCGTCCCGACGTCGGGATTATACCGTGGCGCCGACCCGCAGCACCATCACGTCCATGACCTTGCGGCCATCGCTTTGATCCTTGGTGGACTTGATCGACCAGCCCTGGAGGGTGGCGTCGTCGCCGTCGTAGTATTGGGTGGCGGTAAGGGCGGTGCTGACGCGGCTGAAGTAGTCGGCGCGGACTGCCTCCCCGTGCTCGTCCATGTCGGTCACGACCCCGATCGCTACGGTGGCGATACCCTGCGGACCGGCCGGGATGATGGGGGCGAACTCAACGCAGAGGGCGAAGGCGTGAAGGGGTCCGACGAGCACGCTACGGTCGGACGCGGCGACGATGTCGATGCCACTGGCCAGCAGGGGCTGCTCGAGCAGGTAGGCCACGAAGGCTTTCTCGACCGCAAGGGTCGGATTATCGACGATAGCTGGAACGGGGGCGGGCATTTACTGGGCTCGACGCATTGCGCGAAGGCTGCCTGCGATCTGATCCCGCGCCTTGGCGTTGCTGGGGTTACGCCAGCGAGCGGCGCTGTAAAGTTTGGCGGGGCGGGCTAGTTCCTGGCCGAATACCTCCACCGCTTCGTGCGCTTTGGCTTTAGCCTTCGCCGCAGGGAGTTTCTTGGCCTCCGCGAGGGTGCCGCTGAGGCTCGACGTATCAGGGTGGAAGAAGCCCTTTCTCGCCATCACAGGGACGGCGTAGTCCCCACGCGCGAACTCCACCAGGGCGCGGGCGTCGGACCACCACTTGACGATAGGGCGTCCCCTCCCCGGAGGGTTATTCTTCTGCAACTCCGCTTGGTAGCTTCTCGACGGCCAGATACCGCGGGTCTCGGGGCGAGGGTCGCCGCTCTTGTGGTGCCCGAGAACGCCGACGCCGGGGTTCAGCATGCGGGCCGCACCGCGCAGCTCAGTAACCGCCGAGGGCGTGAAGATCGGGGGAGTGGCGATGAAGGCCCCGGAGACGCCTTTCTTCATGCGCAGGAGGCGAGTTGCTTGTGACGTCCGCGCAAACTCCACCAGGGCGCGGGCGTCGGCGCGGGAGAGGAGCTTGGTTTTGCGCGACAGTGTATCCACGGCGTTGCGTTGGAGTAGGCCTCTCTCCAGACGTCCCGGCCCGAGCCTTGGCAGGCCGGCGGCGCCAGGCGGACGGATAGGCCCGCGCAGCGTATCGGCGGCGTTTCGTTTGAGTATGGCGTCGTGGAGGAGCATGTCCTCACGGTTACGGAACTTCTGGTTGGGATTCATAGTGGTGTTTTCAGTTGAGTGGTCCGAGTTGGAACTCGGCAGTGTCGTTGATGACGCTGATGTCGGGGTCGTTGATGACTCGGAAGGTGCCGGCGCTGGTGGTGACCCGGATGCCCTTGGTGCTGGCCCCGGCGGCGGTGCGGATGTTCTTGATCGTGGTCCAATCGGCCCCGCGGATGTAGAGCGTCCCGTTGACCTCCCGACTGCGTCCAGCACTATACCCGCTGCGGATGTTCTCCTTACCGTCGGTGGCGTGGGGTATGCAATCGTAGGTGTTGCCGTCCACGGTGCAGGTCTCCCCGAACACCGCGATGGCGGGGTCGAAGGCGAGGGCGAGGGCATCGGAGAACTCACTCATGGTGTATAGATGCGAAAAGCCCCGAGTCAACTGAATGACTCGGGGCCTCCCCAAACTAAACCAGACCGCCAGAGCCGCATCAGCTCTGGCAAGTGTTTTAGGCGTATTGCGTGACGATCAGGGTGCCAGCCTTGGAGCTGACCACCTTCTCGTCCATGTTCGAGCGAACACGGAGGACGTCGCTGCGGATGTTCTCGTCGCGGTAGGTCTCGGAGACGAAGGTGCTGCCACCGGTGTCGCCCGACCAGACCAGCGTGCGGCCGGCGCCACCGCCACCGAAGTCGCCGCCCTTGACGTCGCCGATCCATACGTGGGTGTTGGCCCATATATAGGACACGGAGGGCGTCTGGCCCTTGTCCGCGGTATCGACGACGGCGTCGGCGATCTTGATGGACTGGAGCATGAACTCGCCCATGAGCATGTCGAGGGTGACGTTCTTGCCGCCGCCGAGGCTGCCGAAGAAGAACTTGGCGGTGAGGTCGGCCTTGCGGACGCGGTCCCAAACGCCACGAGGGATGACCATCGTGTTCGGGTATTCGCCACGAGCGCGGAGAGCGTTCAGGCGGATCTTGACGTCCTCGATGAAGTCGATGGTGGCGAGGTTCGCGGCGGTGTAGGCCACGGTGGAGTTCGCCGAGTCGAAGTTGCTCGTGTTGAAGGTCGCGGCGGACACGCGCTGCTCGTGGGAGAGGCGCACGCGGCGGAGGAGCTGCTTGGCGGCCTGGCTCTCCAAGTCGAAGGCGTGGGCGACATCATTGCTGATGCTGTCGTCGATCTTCTGGGTGAGACCGCGGTCGTAGGTGGCGTAACTGTCCAGCTCCCAGGTCCAATCGACCTCGGGGTAGGCAGTCTTAGGCGCACGTTTGGTGTCGCCCGCTTTGAGCAGCTCGCTGGCCGCGAGGGTCAGCTTGCGGTATTGACCGGTCCGACGATCGACCTGGAATACAGGGAAGATGTCGAGACCGATGAGGAAGTTATCGACTGCCAGAGCCTCCTCCAGAACGGAGTTGAGCTCGGGACGAATCTCGGCGGTGGTGTTTTGATAGGCCATGATGGGTGATCGTTATAGGTTGATGAGCGATTACCGGTTAGGCGGCACCGGTGATGACGCCCTGCGCGATGAGTGCGAGGCGGAGAGAGTTGGCGAGAACGATGACGCTGGAGGCATCGGTGGCGACGGCCTGATTGACCGAGGCGATCGGGAGGTGCTGGGCGTAGAGGACCTCGACGCGGCTGCCGGAACCGGAGGCGGCCTCGAGGGCGGTGCCGACGATCACGTTACCGGAGGAGACGTCATCGACCTTGCCGGCAGCGATGCCGTATACGGTCGCGCCGTAGGCGAAAGCGCCACCGGCGGTGAAGTAGCCGGTGCCACTGGAGTTCTTGAGGCGGACACCGACGCTGCCAGCGGCAGCGACCGGGGTCTCGGTGACACCGATGAAGTCTTCGCCGGCGCCGGCAATGGAGACCTCACCAGCGGTGGAGCCGAGCTTCACGCGGATGCTGATGCCGATGGCCTCAGACGCGATGAAGGTGCGGGTGTTGGTGTTTTGAATGGAGCTCATGTGAGTGGATGGTGTAGGTTACTGCTCGGGGTTAGGCCTTCACCAGACCGCGACGGACGCGATAGTCTTGGTAGTCGGCGGGATTGGCGGTGATGACGGCGCTGAACGCGGTCGCCTTGGTGGCCTTGGGATTATCCTCCAAGTAGGCAGCGACGAGTTCCTCGAACACGCCGGGCTCTTTGGTGCCAAAGTCGATGGTCACGCCGGACTTCGATTTGAAGTTCACGGTCGCGGCGCCGTGACTGGCGGCGGTGCCACCAGCATTGACGGCGGCCTGAAGCTCGACGTTCTGCGCGATGAGGGCATCGTAGCGGGCCTCGAGATCGACAAGGATCTGGTCCTGCTCGGCGGCCTCGCGATTGACCTTGGCCTGACGTAGCTGGGCGCCGAGTTCACGAACCTCGGAAAGGACGGACTGGAGACCGGTAGCGCCGGCGGTGGCGAGCTCGCCCTCGACTTCGGCGGAACCCTCAGCAGCCTGCTCGTCGCCATCGGAGTCGCCCTGCTCGGCAGCCTGGGCCTCGACTTCGGCGTTGTGGGCCTCGATGGCCTCATTGACATCCTCGGCGGTGAGGCCGAGTTCGGCGAGCTGATCCTCGGACATCTCAGCCAGGTCGGCGAGCTCGGGAGGATTGGCTACGAGATCGGCCTGGGACTGAAGGGCCTGAATCTGTTCGGTAAGCGGAGCGGTGGCAGCCTGGACGGCGGCGTCGATGGCCGCTTGGATTTCGGGAGTGATGTTCATGGGTTGCGGAGTTGTGGTTTTAGTGCTGTCAACTGAGTCAGAGGAAAACATCCCAGCCGGATTCGCGGCGGGTAGAGTAACGTAATCGACGGAAATAAGTTCCTCGCAACGAGCGGCTTTCTTACCGCTGGCGGCTTTCTCGCCCTTGGCGGGCGGGAGGAAAGAGGCGGACAAACCGACGCCACCGGGCATACGCTCGGCGACCTCAAGAATAGTGTCCTTCTGTGGGTGGGTGTGGAGGAGGTGCCAATCGGCCTTCAGCTTGTTGCCGTCGATGGTGAAGTTGGTGAGGTATCCGCAGACGGCCTCGGCACCTGACTTGTGGTTCACCTTGACCGGGACCTGCTCCTTGGTTTCGGCGCAGGATTGAATCTGCTTCAGCGTGGTATCATCGACCTCGAGATCGTGGCCGCGGGCGATCACGCCATTCGTGATGACACTCACGCCGCGGATAACGGCGTTGGTCTTATCGACCTTATCGGAGCTGAAGTTGGTGAAGAACTCGACCGGGCTGATCTTGGCGTCGAAACCCTTGAGCGGGGACGGGACTGCGGCGGTCAGCGGATTCGTGACCGGGCTGGTCCAAACCTTGCGGAGCAGTTTGCCAGAAAGAGTGCCACGAGCGGCGAAGGAGCCATCAGCAGCACGAATGCGGGGAGCGGTGGAGGGTGCGACAGGCATACACAAAAAAAGCCCGTCAACCCATGAAGGGTGACGGGCCGTAGAAAGTCGAAGAGGACTTACTTGCCGCGGGCGAAGGCTTTCTTCACTTTCCCGTAGGCGTCAGTAACGTCCCCCTTGATGGCTCCCGCGCCGCCCTTAATGGTGGGGATGAGGCCGACGTTAGGCGCACCTTTCCCTGCGGCCATGCG
>JBEGTN010000291.1:0-6021 GCA_041179405.1 Verrucomicrobiota bacterium | reverse complement strand
CCACCACCCCGCTCTACGTCCCGCTGACCGTCGGCGGCACCGCCGTGACCGGAACCCACTACACTCCCCTCCCCTCTGGCGTGCTCATCCCCGCCGGCTCCGCCACCGCCACCGTGCAGGTCGTCCCCGTCGCCGACGCCCTCGCCCAGGGCGACCGCACCGTTACCCTCACCGTCGCGACCGATTTTACCCTCTCCGCCGGTGCCGCCGCTACCGCCAACGTCACCATCAAAGACAAACCCTACGACGCCTGGCGTTTCGCCAAGTTCTCCGCCGCCCAACTGGCCGACACCGCCATCTCCGGCCCCTCCGCCGATCCCGATGCCGACGGGCTCGCCAACCTGCTCGAATACGCCTTCGCCCGCGATCCCCTTGCCGCAGACTCCCCCTCTGCCGAACCCTCCGCCTCCGTCGGCCTCGACGACCACCTCAGCCTGACCTACTTTCAGGCCGCCGGCCGCACCGATCTGGTCTTCGCCCCCGAGTGGACCGCCGACCTCGCCGGCACTTGGCAAAGCTCCGCCGCCTACCTTACCGAGACCGCCCGCACCGCCGTCTCCGGCGGCGAAAACGTCACCATCCGCGCCGAGACCACCCTGACCGCCGCCCCCGTCCAGTTCCTCCGCCTCCGCGTCACCCGGCCATAAATCGTGGCACAGGCATTCCTGCCTGTGTTTTCGCCTTCCGCCTACCGCAGCTCGAAGCACCCGTCCGAGCGCTTCGCCACCACTCGCTTCAGCTCCAGCATCATTAGGAGCGACGACAACTGATGCGCCGCCAGCCCCGTTTGCGCCACCAGCGCATCGACCGATAAAATCGCCCCGCCTGCGAAGGCCGCCACCACGCGCGCCTCGTCGCCGGTGAGATTTGCCTGGGCCATCTGCCCCGCCGTCACGCCCGTGCGCGCCGCGTTTTCCGGAATGCTCGCCACTCCCGCCGGTCCAAAACCCTCAAGGTAATTCAACTCGCTCAAAACATCGTCCACACTGGTCAACAAGGTCGCCCCGTCGCGGATGAGCTGATGGCACCCCGCGCTGCTCGGCTGGTCGATCCGCCCCGGCACGGCGAAGATCAGCCGCCCCTGCTCGCCCGCGAACCGCGCCGTGATCATCGAGCCCCCGCTCACGTCGCTCTCCACCACAATCACCGCCCGGCACATGCCGGCCACGATCCGGTTGCGCATGGCGAACGACTGCTTGTCCGCCCGCCGCCCGAAGGGAAACTCCGTCAGGATCGCCCCGCCGTTCTCCTCGATGCGTTGGTAAAGTTTCAGGTTTTCCGGCGGGTAGATGATGTCGATGCCGTTGCCCAGCACCGCCGCCGTGCGCCCGCCCGCCTCCAGCGCGCCCTCATGCGCCGCCGTGTCGATGCCCCGTGCCAGACCGCTCACCACGCAAAAACCCAGCTTCGCCAGATCGTGCCCGAGCTTCTTCGCCGTGGCCTGCCCGTAGAGCGTGGTCCGCCGCGAGCCCACGATCGCCACGCAGGGCGCGTCGAAGGTGTAGTCTCCGCGCCGATACAGCCCCAGCGGCGGATCGGAGATCTCGCGCAAAAGCGGCGGATAGGCCGGATCACGGCAGGTCACGAAGGTCGCCTGTGCCTCCGCCAGCCGCGCCAGTTCCTTGTCCAAATCCACCAGCTCGCTCCACCGCCGCAGATTGCCGCTGATCTTCGGCCCCACGCCTTTCACCTCTTCCAGCTCGCGCGCCGAAGCGGTGAAGAGCCGCAGCGGATCGTCGCCGAAATGAGAGAGCAGCCGGTTAGTCGTGATCGGCCCGATATCGGGCAACGCATTCAACACCAAAAACGCCTGCGTCTCGGTCATCTCGCTCATGCCTGCGAGTTTCGTAGCACCGGCCCTAAAAAGTCGAGCAACTGAGTGGTGGCGACCGCCACCTGGCCGTGTTTTCTCGCGAGAGCGTCCGCCGCCAGCCCGTGCCAGACCAAGCCGCGTTCCGCCGCGCCGGAGGGATCGTCCGGCGTCTGCGCCAGCAGCCCCGCCATCAACCCGGCGAGCAAATCACCGCTCCCTCCGCGCGCCAGGACCGGACCGCCAAATAAACTCACGCGAGAGGGACCGCCGGTGCCGACCTCGATGCCACTGATCGGTCCCTTTCTTACCACAATCGCCGCCGGCGGGATGCGCCCCTGGATTCGTTCATACTCACCGGCATGGGGGGTAAGAATACGAGCCCCTGTTCCCGCCACGATGACATCCGAGTGCAGGGCGTCCGCATCGATCACGATCGGCACCGGACAGCCCCGGACAAACTGCAAAGCGAGACTGATCGTATCCCGCGAACGCCCGATGCCAGGGCCGATCAAAACCGCCGTGGCGCGGGAGACGGCCGTGCGTAACAAACCTATGCCGTCTTGCGAAAGCTCGCCACCGGGAGTTTCGGGCAGCCCCAGCCACATCACCTCGGGCAGACGGGCGGCAAACACCGCCGCGAGCGACTGCGGCACCGCCGCCGTGACCAGCCCGGCTCCGCTGCGCACCGCCGCCGACACCGCCATCAACGCCGCCCCCGGATACCATTGCGAACCCGCTATGACCAGCAGGTGCCCGAAGGTCCGTTTATCGCTTTGCGGTGACCGTAAAGCCCTCAGCGGCGCCAACACTTCCGCACCCAGCACCGTATCCTTGATTGATTGACCGACGACCGGAAAGCCCAGGTCGATCAAGCGCAGCCGGCCCGCGTTTGGCAGGGTAAACAACGGAGCCTTCACACTGCCTGTCGCGTAGGAAAAATCCGCCTGAAACGCATCCTTCGCGTCCAATCCGCTGGGCAGATCGACCGCCGCCCGCAACCGCACCGGCAGGGCATTGACCCTGGCCAACAGCACGCCGACTTCAGGTGGCAATGGGGCGCGATACTGGTAACCAAATACGCCATCGAGGCAGAGATCGTAGCCCTCGGTCAGGTCTCCAACTTCACGTGTCCGAACGGAAGCATCGGCGGCTGCGAGTTCGCGCCAGGCACGCTGCGCGAGGGGGCGGAGCGCGCGTTCGCCAAAAGCGAAAACCACTTCCACTTCGATGCGCGGGCAACACACGCGCAGCTCTGCAGCGGCGAGCAACGCATCGCCTCCATTGTTGCCCTTGCCTGCCAGCACGAGGACGCGGGCCGAGGCGGGCAGGCCGCCGATTTCCTCAAAATCACGCAGCACCGCCTCGGCTATGCCACGTCCGGCCCTGCGCATGGCCTTCCATTCGAGGGCCTCGTCTTTAGCAAGATAGCCCTGCTCAAAAACTCTCGCTTCGTCACAACTCAGTATGGGGTAGATTCCGGACAACACAGCTTCAACTGAACGGACTTCGCCTGAATTTGGCGAGCCCCGTTACGTCTCTCGCGGCATTTCGTGAGAAATAACGCCGCGACTCAAAATTCGTAGCCCAGCGTGGTGAAAAAGCGATGATCGGAGCGGCCCGCCGCGACCGGACGGATTGCCTCGTATTCATACTCGTAGCGCAGATTCAAGCTCACGCTCTTCGCGACCTGGGCGGATAAGACGGAGTCGCTCCGCAGGCGATAATCGGCGAGGTTCTCAGGCTCGTAAAGGTAGCTGGCCCGGTTGTTAAAGCTGATCAAATCGGTGATCTGCCAACGGAAGTCCTGGGTCACGTCGCCGACGATCTTGAAGCCCGTGCCGTTGCGAATCGCCTCGGCATATTGCAGGCCGAGACCCGGGCCGATGGCATAGCGGACGCGATGCTTGTCATACATCACGAAGGTGAGTCCGAAGACATCTTCAAACTGGTGCGAGAGGTCCTTTAGGTAGTCGTAGCCGTAGCTCAGATCATTGCGGAACTCGATGCGCTTTAAAAGCGTCTCCCGTGATTTCAGCACCACTGCCAGGCGGTCGGTGTTGGCGATGGAGTTCTGGCTGCCGTAGTAATAGCGGGCGTCGAGGGTGTGGGAGCCCGTCGGCGTGCTTCGGCTGATCTCGCCGCGCACGAAGGTGCTGTGCGTCGCGACATTCGAGCCGCTGGCCTGATAGTTGTAGCCGCCTTCGAGTTTACGTTTCCACTTCACGGTTGAGGCAGGTGCCGCAGCTGCGGGCACCGCGACCGCAGCCGGAGTAAGCGGAGGCGGCACGATCACCGGAGCCATCGTCGGCCCGGACTCCATGGCCGGCGGCGACACGTCCGAACGCCGCGCCCCCGCCGCAGGCACGCGCAGCGCGCCCAGGGTCGGCGAGGTCACCACCCACCAGGCGCCGTCCGGCTCCACGGCCACGGTGCCGATCAGCACCTCGCCGCCGGGGAGTTCGACGCGTTGCAGGATCTTGGGCGCATCGGCCGCCTGCGCCGCGCAGGGCGAATGCAAAGCCGCCAGACCGAGGATCAAACAACCCGCCTCGGCGAAACGGCGCGAAAAACGAAAAGGTGTCGTCGGCATAAGGCTCGATTCGCTGCGGGTTAGAATTGCCAGCTGGTGCCCAAGGTGCCGCGCAGCGCCTCGTAACCGCCGTTGCCGCGCTCGGAAAGGAGGGTGGCCTTGATGCTGCGCTTGCGCGTCAGTTGATAGCCGGCTCCGACGGCGATCGTGTAGTAGGAATCGACCAGCGTATCGACCAGCGTGTCCGTGTGCGAATAGTAGGTGTAGTAGGTCCAGCGTCCGGTCATGTGAATGAGCTGCAACCCGTTCGAAACGGTCTGCTGTTCGTCGAGGACCGGATCGGGATAATTGCTGATGCCGTTGTTCCAAGCCATGGAGACGGAGTTGCCCAGATTGATCACCCAGCCGGGTTGAAACTGCCACGCGAAGGAGCTGGAAAGACCGGCGTTGAACACCAGCGAGCCGTTGTTCAGGTCATTCGAGTCGCGGTAATAAATTCCGGTCGAAGGCGTGATTTTCCAGCGGTAAGGAACATTGTGCCGCTTGAGAAACGCCTGCCAGGCGTAGCCCACGTTGAGCCCGACGCCGTAGGCCTGCGTGTCCTTGAATTTGAGTCCGACGAGTTTGTTGTTGTCGAAATTCGTGAGCGAAATCGGCACCGTGAAAAGCAGGGTCGCGCGCTCGTTCAGCTTTTTGCTGTAGGGGATGCGAATGGTGTAGAGCTTGCCATCGACGCCACCCGCCGAAAACGAACCCGCACCCGCCTCGACTCCGAAGCTCTTCACCGAATCGGCGGCGGAACCACTGGCCTCGCCACTGCCCTTCACGCTGGCCGACGGCTCGCTCGCGGCGGTTTCCGGCCCCGCAAAGTCGCAAACCTCGGACGGACTCAAGAGCGCATCCTGATCAAAGGTCAGGACCGAGGCCTCCGCGTTGGCCGATACCGGCGACAACTCATAAGGATTGGCGTGCAGCGTGGAGACCGAGATCGCGGCCAGACTGGTAAACAAGAGACGAAACACTTTGGTTTTCATGGTTTGATGGGGGAGTTGACGGAGATGTAATTCTATCCTGAACAACTTTTAAGCCGTAACTTACGGAATCCTGATTTGTTGTTTTGCATTTTTTTAGCAACCCTCAAACACAAGGCGTGCAGGATTCGTGCAAGGCGCCCGATGCGCGCCACTGAATCCTGAAAAGCCTGACACCCATGTCATCCGAACCCGCAACGCCCGCCTCCCCCGTCCCTGTGCTAAAAAAGTCCAGGCTCGGAACATGGGCGCTGCGCATCCTGGGAACGATTTTCCTGATCAGCCTGTTACTCGTTGGCTCCCTGTTCTGGCCCGGCTGGCCATTGCATTGGGTCTTGCGAAGCACCATCGCGACCCAAGCCCGTGCCTTCGATTGCGAGGTAACCCTGCCCGATCTCTGGCTGCGTGCGCACACCGACGGCACCCTGCGTCTCACCGCGAGCGCCGTGACCGTCGGCGATGCCACGCAGCGACAGGCCGTTCAGCTCCACGCGCTGGAGATTCGCTGGCCCCTCGCCGATCTTTTCGAGCGTCGTGCGCTGCCGGCCACCTTAAGCTTGGATTCGGTAGAACTAAGGCCCGCCGCCGACGCCGATGGCAAATTGCGCCTCGCCGGACAACCTAAGCCCGCCGCCGTCAGCACCACC
>JBEGTN010000290.1:0-3925 GCA_041179405.1 Verrucomicrobiota bacterium | reverse complement strand
GCCGCCTCCACCCACGCCACGCCCGCCACCGGCTCCGCCACCATCACCGGCCCCGCCATCGTCGGCCCCGGCGGTTCCGCCACCCTCGTCGCCGCGCCCGCCGGCTTCATTCCGCTCTCCTACCAGTGGCGCTTCAAAAACCTCAACCTCGCCGGTGCCACCGGTCCCACTTTCACCCTCGCCTCCGCGCAACTCGCCGACGCCGGTGCCTACAGCGTCGTCCTCGGCCAGCCCGCCGGCGAGACGCTCGTCAGCTCCGGCTTCACTCTCACCGTCAGCGATTCCTACGCCGCCTACATCTCCACTCACGGCCTCGATCTCGCCACCACCGGCGCTCCCGCCGCCGATCCCGACGCCGACGGCGTCGCCAACCGCCTCGAATTTTTCCTCGGCCGCAGCCCAACCGCGCCCGATGCCCCCGACACCCTTCCCACGCTCCGCATCGCCTCCGGCGTCACGCCCGGCGTGGTCTTTGAGTTCCGCCGCCTCAAAGCCGCCGCCGCCCTGTCCTACACCGTCGAATACACCGCCGACCTCTCCGCCCCCTGGACGCCCGCCATCGTCGGCGTCGGCGGCATCACCATCGAGACCGCCGCGCTCGACGCCACCTTCGATCGCATCACCGTCACCCTCCCCACCACCGCGCCGAGCACCTTCCTCCGCCTCAAACTCTAAGCCTCCCTCACCCATGCGCCCGCTCCCCCTGCTCGCCCTCCTCCTCGCTGCCTCGCCCGCCTTCGCCGCCGCCCCGGCCGTGCCCGCCGCTGCGACCCAGCCGGTCCCGAGCGGCTACGACGCCGTCGTCTCCACCGCCAAGGACGCGCAGTTCAAAACCCTGCAAGCCGCCATCGACGCCGCGCCCGACAACGCCACCAAGCCCTACGTCATCCTCCTCAAGCCCGGCCGTTACCGCTGGCAGCAGACGATGATCCCGAAGTCGAAGCGCTTCATCCACCTCGTCGGTGCGGACGCCGCGACCACTGTCCTCAGCTACCACCTCAACGTTTACGAGACGCTCAAGGACCGCCGCATCGAAGGCTTCGAGGGCACCAGTCTCATCGTGGTGGGCGACGATTTTCAGGCCGAAAATCTTACCATCGAAAACACCTCCGGCGACCACGGCCAGGCCCTCGCCCTCCGCATCGACGGCGACCGCGCCGTGCTGCGCAACTGCCGCCTCCTCGCCTGGCAGGACACGGTCATGGTGAACAACGGCCGCCACTACTTCCGCGACTGCTACATCGAAGGCCGGGTGGATTTTATCTACGGCTCCGCCACCGCCGTGTTTGAAAACTGTGAACTCCGCAGCAAGGCGGGCGGCCACGTCACCGCCGCCAGCACTCCCGCCGGCAAGCCCTTCGGCTACGTCTTCCTCCACTGCCGCCTCACCGGCGACGACACGCCCTGGGAGCCGGCCGACCCCGCCAAAAAATACCGCCGCCCCCTGGCCACCCTCGGACGCCCCTGGCGAGCCGACGCCGCCGTGGCGTATATCGAGTGCGAGATGGGCGACCACATCGCCCCCGCCGGCTGGAACAACTGGGGCAAGACCGAGAATGAAAAAACCGCCCGCTACTCCGAATACAAATCCACCGGCCCTGGTGCCAACCCCACCGCCCGCGCCCCCTGGTCCAAACAACTCACCGCTGCCGAAGCCGCCGCCTACACCGTCGAAAACGTCCTCGCCGGCTCCGACGGCTGGAAGCCCGCCCGCTGAAGCGCCTCCCCACCCCGTTCCATGTCCTTCCCCCGCCTGCTCATCGTCCTTCTCGCTGGCGGTGTCGTTCTCGCTCGCGCCGCTACCGCCGCCGAGCCGCGTAACCTTCCGCTCTGGCCCGCCGAGCCACCGGGCATGGCCGCAGGCGCGACGGCTGGCGCGGACGATGGCACCGGTCGCTACTGGAATGTCGGCATCCCCAGCCTCCTGCTCTACCTGCCCGAGGCGCCCGCGGCCGAAGGAGGCCGCATGGCCTTGATCGCATGCTGCGGAGGCGGCTACACCCACCTCACCCGCCTCGAAGGTGCGGACGGCGCGGTGGCCGCCTTCCTGCCCCGGAACGTCGCGATCATCTCGCTCAAGTATCGCACCGCTCCTCCTTCCCCGGATATCGCGGTGGACGCCCTCGCCGACGGCAAGCGGGCGATCCGTCTCCTCCGCCACCACGCTCGCGAATGGGGCATCGATCCGACGCGAATCGGCCTGGTCGGCTGGTCCGCCGGTGCCAACCTCGCGCTCAACGTCGCCAGCCACTTCGATGCCGGCGCGACCGATGCCGCGGACCCGGTCGAGCGGCAGAGCAGCCGGCCCGATTTCGTCGTTCTCCTCAGCCCTTGGCCGGCGAAACACAACGCCGCCGACTACCCCATCCGCCCAGACGCGCCTCCCGCCTTCATTGCCTCCGCCGAGGACGACAAGACCGCGCCCGTCGAGTTCGCCCGCGCCATCGGCCAGGCCTACCAAGATGCCCGCGCCCCGCATCAGCTCTGGGTCCTTCCCTCTGGAGGCCACGGCGCCTTCACCATCGATGCCCCCGGGGAAGGAGGGAAATGGATTGATCGTGTCCTCCCTTGGCTCGCCGAACTCGGCATCCCCCCGCGTTAACTCCTCCACCCGCACCGACGCTCTTCCGTCCGGACACCTCCCTCTTTTCACGATGATTTCCCTCCGCCTGAGTCTGGCCGTGGTCGTTCTAGTCGGCCTCGCCGCCGTCCCGCTCCGCTCCGCGCCCGCCGGTCCCGGCCTGCGTTTCGGCGACGACACGCCGTTCTACGAGATCAGCACCGGCGAGCTGCGCATCGCGCGCACCCAGAGTTTTGAGCTCTGGCTCACCCCCGCTGCCGACTGCCCGGCCGGCGCGCTGATCGTGGACGCTTTCGGCCCCGCCACCCTCGTCGGCCCCCGCCTGCGCATGGGCCAGGGCGGCGTGGTCGAATACGATACTCCCGCGCCCTTCCTCTGCGTCTCACCCGAGCCGCTCCCCACCGACCGCCCCACCCACGTCGTCGGCGTATTCAGTTCTCCCGACAAAATCGCCGCCCTCTACCTCAACGGCAAACGCGTCGCCGTCTTCACGCCCACCAAGGACAAGGTCCTCGCCCCCACCGAAGGCATGCCCCTGCGCGTCGCCGCCGATCAGGACAACGCCCACCGTTTCCGTGGCGTCATCCACTCGCTCTCCGTTTACCGGCGCGCCCTCACCGACGCCGAGGTTGCCGAAGCCTTCGCCAACTCCACCGCGCCGCGCGATAGCCTCGCCGCCCGCTGGGATTTTCACCCCGACGCCGGCATCCGCATCGCCGCCACCTTGGGCAAGGGCACCCTCGTCGCCCCGCCACCCCTCGCCGCCGCCGCCGAGGGCCCGGCCGGCGACCTGAACCTCTGGTATCGCCGCCCCGCCCGCGAATTCGTCGAGGCCTTGCCCTTCGGCAACGGCCGCCTCGGCGGCATGGTCTTCGGCGGCGTCGAGCAGGACCGCGTGCAGCTCAACGACGACACCATCTGGTCCGGCGCGCCCTACGATCCCTCCAACCCCGCCGCGCCCGCCGCCATCCGCCAGGCGCGCGAACTCATCTTCGCCGGGAAACGCGAAGAAGCCGAGGCCGTCCTCACGAAGAGCGCCCTCGGCCTGCCCCCGCGCATGGTGCAATACCAGACGCTCGGCAGCGTCCTGCTCGACTTCGCCGACGAGCCCGCGCGCGCCGTCACCGGCTATCGCCGCTCGCTCGACCTCGACTCCGCCGTCGTCACCACCACTTTTACGCGCGGCGGAGTGACCTACACCCGCGAGGTGTTCTCCAGCGCGCCCGCCCAGGTCGTCGCCATTCGCCTCACCGCCGACCAGCCGGGTAAGCTCACCTTCGCCGCGTCATGGAGCACGCCCCATCCCAGTGCCGTCATCGGCGCAGAGGACGGCGTGCTCACCCT
>JBEGTN010000289.1:0-8889 GCA_041179405.1 Verrucomicrobiota bacterium | reverse complement strand
GTCACGTTCTTCGGACTTGGTCTGCTCACCAATCCCTTCGCGAGCGGCGCACACACCGGGGGCTTCGATTTCATCGCCCTGATCAACGCTTTCGGCTCGGCGTGGATCGTCGTGACCATCCGCCAGCTCCACGCGCGCGAGCACAGCGCGACGATCTTCGCCGCCCAGTGTGTCTTCGGTCTGCTGATCTGTGGCGGGCCCGCCCTCGCGGACCTCGGCGCGATGACGCCGACCGCGTGGGCGGTCCTGGCCGTGGCCAGCCTCTGCGCGGGCGCGGGCCAGTTGCTCATGACGCAGGCTTTTCGCGACCTCTCCGTCGCCGAGGGCTCGCTGCTGCAAATGCTCGTGCCGCTCGGCATCGCGGTCGGAGGAGTGGTCTTCTTCCACGAACACTTAACGACACCTGAAATAATCGGGGCCACGTTTATTCTCGGCGGCACCGCCGCGTCCTCTTTTCAACCCAGCAACGGACGCCTCGCGACCACACGGAAATAGGTGCTCTCGCCTTCCTTGATTTTCAGGTAGGGATACGAGTCGGTCGTGCCGACGCAAAACCGGGAAAACTTGTGCAGGAACCTCGGCATGATCCGATTGATCATGTCGAGTTTGCGCGTGTTTTCCGCCTGCATCGAGGCAAGCACTTCGTCGCTGATGCGCTCGTCTTCGAGCACCTCGAACCCGGCGTCGCGCAGATAGCCCACCGCCTTGAGATAAAGCGAATGGGTCAACACATCCGTGTAGAGAAAATGCCCGCCCGGCTTCAGCCGTTTAAAGATCTGCTGGAAAACGTGCGCACGGTCTCCGTAGTTGTGAGAAGCCTCCACGCTGAGCACCACGTCAAACGCATGCTCCGCAAAGGGCAGGGCCATCGCATCCCCCTGCACGAAGGTCAGACCCTCATGGCGGTGCTGGCGACGGCAGAAGGCCACGGCGGAGCTCGCGATGTCGAGCCCGACGTAGGACCTGGGTTTCAGGTAGCGAAACACGTAGGAGGCGCCGCCACCGCGCCCCGAGCTGATCTCCAGCACGTCTTTGCCGCGCAAATCCAAAGCGGACGCGACACGATGGTAAAGTTGCAGCGGCAACCGCTCGTTTTCGTCGTCGGGCAGCAAGGCGAGACGCGGCCCCGTCGAAGGCATGTATCCATAATTGATACACACCCAGTCCGATCGCCGGCTGAAAACCAACGACAGCAGCTCGAAATAGACGCGGGGAAAATGCCGTGATTTGCGCAGCGCACGGTAGATTTTAAAGGCCGTGGTTTTGCGGGCTTGGGCGACTTGGCTCATAGACATGCCATAGCGGATTCAAAGTATGGACGGCACAAGCAGATTGGCTTGGCCGACGCTTCCGATGCAGCACTTGTGCGAGTGCCCGACATCATGACCCCAGAAACGGCAGTTTTAACCACGTATTGCACGGATAAACACGGATAGAGCATTTTAATAAAAACTGTAGCCGAAATCAGGGTATTCCGTGGTAGGGCGGGACCGCTGGGCCCGCCGCGAATAACCCAGGTAAATTGCATTAAACCCCGGCGCGCCCAGCGGTCACGCCCTACCTTCCAAACCGCTACCGGTTTATTTGAAATGCGATAGCAGAAATTCAGACTGAAACGGGTTGTCTCCCAACAGGTGAGTAAATCCCACGCTATGATTATTTCCTATCTGTCTTGATCCGTGCCAATCGGTGTAATCGTGGTTGGTTTGAACTGAGGTTTTTAGGATGTCACCCGTGCATAAACCGGGCGCAAAAAAACCGCTCCCCCGGAGAGGAGCGGTTTTGAAGATTTGAAAAGGACCGGGAAAGGCCCCTTGCGGATTAACGCTTCGAGAACTGGAAGCGCTTGCGGGCGCCGGGCTGACCGGGCTTCTTGCGCTCTTTCTCGCGCGGGTCGCGCATGAGGTGGCCGGCCTTCTTGAGGGCGGGACGCAGCTCGGGGTTCATGCGCTGGAGGGCGCGGGCGATGCCGTGGGCAACCGCGCCGGCCTGGCCGGTGACGCCGCCGCCGGCGACATTCACCTCGACGTCGATCTTATCCTTAAGCTCGACGGTGAGGAGGGGGCGATACGCCTGCTTGGCGAAGTTCTCGTGGGAGAAGTAGGCCTCGAAGTCACGGCCGTTGGCCACAAGCTTGCCGGAGCCTTCAGTGATACGGACGCGGGCGGTGGCGGTCTTGCGACGACCGGTGCCGATGAAAACAGTTTTTTCGACGCTCATGGGAAGTGTTTAGCGGACGGAGATTTTGACGGGGTTCTGAGCCTCGTGGGTATGGGTGGGGCCGGCGAACACGCGCAGCTTGGTGAGCATCGTGCGGGCGATGCGATTCTTGGGCAGCATGCCTTTGACCGCGTGCTCGATGATGAACTCGGGGTTGCGATCACGCTGCTGCTGGATGGTGCGGTAGCTCTCGCCGCCGACGAAACCGGAGAAGAACATATACTTGTTCTGGTCTTCTTTCTTGCCGGTGAGGATGACCTTCTCGGCATTGATGATCACGACGAAGTCGCCAGTATCAACGGAAGGGGTGTAGGAGGCTTTATGACGGCCGCGAATAAGGTTGGCGGCTTTGACAGCGAGACGACCGAGGACTTCGCCTTCGGCATCGATAAGATGCCACTTGGCGTCCACTGTCTCTTTCTTGGCGAGATACGTTTTCATGAGAAAAGAGGTGGAAGGCATAAGAGCCGGACCCGCCTGTCAACTGTCGATTTGCAGGGAAAATGAAAAACCCGACTCCGCCAGAGGCGAAGTCGGGTCTCGAAACGAATAACTTAGCTCGATCTAAACGGTAAGAAACCGATTAGAAAGTGACGGTCAGACCAACCTTGCCAACAAGGGTATCGTGACCGCCACCGAGGAGAGCCGTAGCACCGATCTTGTCGTCATCGTTGGCGATATAATCGACGCCGACGGTCAAGGTGGAGGTGTCGCTGAGCTTGTAGGGAATAGCAACGCCGGCAACGCCGTAGAGGTATTCCTGACCGCCGTTGACATCAACGAAGCCACCGGACACCGAGAAGTCCAAGGAGCTCTTGATGGCCTCGAGGGGGAGGCTGTAGCCGATGCTGGCGATGTAGGTAGCGATCTCTTGGTCGAAATCGTAGTAGGCGTAGAGGCTGGGGGTGAGGGCGACATTGGCGGTGATGCCAACGTAAACTTCACTGGTATCGAGATGGCTGCCACCGTTGTAGAGGTAGCGGGTCACGCCGATATCAGCCGAGAAGGTGTCGTCGATCTTTGGCTTGAAGCCGACATAGAGGTCGGTCTCGTCCTGGACGCCACCACGGGTGTGGTCGCTGATCTCGTTAGAGTGCCAAGCGCCGGCATAGAAATCGGCGTAGGTGGCCTCGAGGGAAGGCTGGAGGGCGGAATCGGCGACCTTAATGCCACGGAATACATAGTCGCTGACGTAGGTGACGTCGAGGGTGAAGGCCACGTCGCTGGACTTGGCGGCTTCGGCGGCATAGGCAGCAGTGCCGGCGCTGACAGCAGCGAGGGCAAGGATGGATTGCTTGATCATGGTAGGTTTGGTTGTTTGGTTGGTTGTGTCGCAGAACGCGACGGGGCCAAGAGAGCAAGCCGAGCCCAAAAGGCAAGTTTAGTTTCATAAACCGGTTTCCCGCAATCTCGTGTAAGGCTTGGTTCTTGCTAAGGTTAACACCCTCCTGATTGATTCAAATCACGGATGTCACCCGAACCGTTCGATCCAGACCAGACCCTGCGTGCTTTATCCACCGGACAGCGCGTGCTCGGCCAGCGCTACACCCTTTTAAGAGTTGTAGGGCGCGGCGGCATGGGCGTGGTTTGGCTGGCGCGGGACGAAACCCTGAACGACGAGGTCGCGCTCAAGTTTCTGCCTGAAGCCGTTCTCCACGATGCCTCGGCGATCCACGACCTCAAACACGAGACGCAGCGCAGCCTGAAGCTCACCCACCCCAACATCGTCCGCATCCACGGCTTCCTGGAAGACGGAGAGCGGGCCGCCATCTCGATGGAGTATGTGGACGGTGCCACCCTTGCCAAAAAGCGCGTCGAACAACCGGGTGCGATTTTACCCCCCGAGTTAATTTTACCTTACCTCCGCCAGATCACCGAGGCGCTCGAATACGCCCATAATCGGGCCAAAATCGTCCATCGCGACATCAAGCCCGCCAACATCCTCATCAGCAACGACGGCGAGGTCAAAATCGCCGACTTCGGCATTTCCGCCACCTTGACCGACACCGCCACCCGGCTTTCCAGGCGCGATAGCGGCTCCAGCGGTTCGCCGCCCTACATGAGTCCGCAACAGATGATGGGCGAAAAGCCCAGCATCGCCGACGACATCTACGCTTTGGGCGCCACGGTTTACGAGCTCATCACCGGCAAGCCGCCCTTCCACATGGGCAACTTGCTGATGCAGGTCCAGAGCAAGATCCCCCCGAGCTTGCAGGAGCGCCGGGCCGAGTTGCTCGGAGCTGCCGCCGACGGGCTGCCGCCGATCCCCGAACACTGGGAAAAAACGATCGCCGCTTGTCTGGCAAAAGAACCTGCCCATCGCCCTGCTTCCGTTCGCCGGATGCTGGACGGCCTTGAAAACCGGACACCAAGCGCCGCCCCCCCGCCGCCCCTATCACCCCCGCTCCCTCGCCCCCCCGTCCAACCGACGCCCGCAACCGCTATCCCCCCCGCGCCGCCCAAACCCCCGGCGAAACGGCGGGCATGGCTTTGGCCGGTCATCGCCCTCCTGGTCCTCGCCCTGGGCGCGGCAGCCTTTCTTTACTTCCGCCCTGGCGGAGACGCGCCCTCGCCCACAGTCCCGCTCGCCCAAAAACACGCGGACCCTTGGCTCGCGCCGACGCCCACGCCCGCTCCCGCTCCCTCCCCAGCACCCGCAGCCACGCCAGTGCCAGAGCCGGTGCCCGCAAAACCCACCCCGGCCGCACCGGCGGCCTCCGCTGCGTTTATCGTCACGGTGGACCCGGTGTTGCCCGACACCCGGCTCTGGCTCGGTCCGCAGGCCGATGTGGCGGTCACCGATGGCCGCGCCAAGCTGCGCAACCTGCCGCCGGGCGAGCAGGAACTCACCGTGCATGCCCCCGGCCACCAACCCTACATCACGCGGGTGACGGTTGATTTCACTGGCGGAGGCGAGGCACAGGTCAAACTCGTGCCCATTCGCGGCACCGTGACGCTGAGCGCCCGCCCCGGCACCGTCGTCACCGCCCGCGACGCCTCCGGCCGTGAGCGCTTGCTCGGGACAGTTGACCCCGATGGCAACTTAAACAGCGAAAACGTCCTCAATGTCGGCACCTATTCCTTCCGCTTCGAACACCCCGCCTTCACCGCAGTCGAGACCCCGGGCGAACTTCTGGCCGGCCAGCCCTTGAAGCTGCACGCCGAACAGGCACCGCTCCCCGGTGAGTTGCGCATCTTCACCTCCCCCTCCGGCGCGAGCGTCACTTTAAACGGCCAACCTGCGGGCCAGACTCCCGCCACCCTTCGCGATCAACCGAGCGAAACCCCCTTGATCATCGGCCTGCGCCTGCGTGGCTACCGCTCGGTCGAACAATCCATCACGCTCAAGCCGAAGGAAATCCGCACCTTGAACGTGCCTTCGTTCACTCGCGAAACCGGTTCACTGCGTTTGCAGATCACACCCGCCGCAGCCACCGTCGACCTCGCTTATACCGTGGACGGCAAAGCGATCACCGCCGACGCCGGCGAGTTGCACGATCTGGAAATCGGCAAACACACCGTCGTCGCCACCCATCCCGACTATCAATCCTGGAGCGCCGAGGTCGAGCTGAAGGACGGCGAAGTCACCCCGGTGCTCGTGACTCTCGCACCCAAGCCGGGCACGCTGGCCCTCACCACTTCACCGGCGGGAGCGACCGTGCGAATCACCGGCGGCAACTTGAAAAACAGCCCCCTCAAGGACGCCGGCGGCCAGGATTCCCCCACTCCCTGCAAGGCCACGCTCCCGCCAGGCGACTACACCTTGGCGTTCAACCTCGCCGGCCATCAAGCGGCGGAGCGGAAGATCACCGTCGCCGCGAACCGTGAGCTGCCCCTCCGCGTCACCCTGACGCCAAACCCCCGGCCCGGCGCGCTGGCGTTCCTTATCACGCCGATCGAAGCCGTCTCGGGCGTCACCTACCTGATCGACGGCAAAGCCGCCACCCCCGAGGCCAGCGAATTGCGCAATCTCACGGCGGGTCGGCACACCATCACCGCCAGCCACCCCGACTATAATCCGTGGACCGGCGAGGCCGACGTGAAGGAGGCCGAAACCACAAACGTGCTGGTCACTCTTTTGCCCAAATCCGGCAGACTCACCTTCATCACCACCCCGGCCGGAGTGAGCGTGCGTGCCGTCGGCGGCGGCCTAAAAACCACCACGTGGAAAGACGCCGACGGCCGCGAAACCCTCACCCCGTTCACCGGCACCTTGCCGCCTGGCGCCTACAACCTCACCCTCTCCCTTACCGGCTACCAGACGGTGGAGCGTTGGGTCACGGTGACGGCGAACAGCGAACAAACCGTGCGTGTCGATCTCGGGTCGCCCCTGACCAAACCCTTGGTCAACCTACTCTCGCCGCCGACAGTGACCGCGCCCCCGAAGGCTGCTTCAACAAAGGGTGTTTTACGCCTCTGGGTCACACCGGCGAGCTCCGGACTCCTCTACGCGATCGACGGGAAACCAGTCACCCCCGTTAATGGCGAAATCGGCGACATAACCCCGGGGTTTCGCCAGCTAGTGGTCAGCCACCCAGATTACGATATCTGGACAAGAGTCGTCTCCGTCAAAGGCGGAGAAACGACAAATGTGCAGGTGACACTCTCATCGAAGAGCTCCGACACCACCGAAGATTTGATCCGGAACCGTCGGCGAAACGCCCGCTAAACCAGGCCGTCCCCGCCAGTCCGCAAGCCAGCCGGACCATTAACTGCGGTCCACCCGCTCACGACGCCACTCACCGCGCAAGCTCGCCTTGTCGTTCCGGCTCGGCTGACCTACCGGTTCCAGCCATGCCATCGTCCCATCAACGCAACTCAAAGCTGCTCCTCGCCGCCTGCGGCCTCTCGGGCTTTGCCGCCGTGTCCCTCGGTGCGCTCGGAGCACACGCCCTGCGCGATTCCTTGCTGGCCCGCAACACCCTCGATTCCTGGCACACCGCCGCCAACTACCAACTCGCCCACTCCATCGCCGCCCTCGCCCTGCTTCTCTTCGCGCGTCAGCAACCCGCCGCCGCCAAGCTCCCTCAACGCATCGCCGCGGTCTGGCTCGTCGGCGGCCTCCTTTTCTCCGGCTCCATCTACGCCCTCGCCCTCGGCGGCCCGAAGCTCCTCGGTCCAGTCACCCCCTTGGGCGGACTGGCCTTTCTCGCCGGCTGGATCGGCGTGATTGTGCTCGCGATCAAACCCAGTCCGGCGACGCCCTCCACCAACGCGCCCTGACCCCGCGTCCCAGCCTTCGCCGCCGCCAACGCTCATGCATCTCCCGGCCGAATTACTCCCGGTTCTCGCCGCCCTCCAATCCGTGGGCCGCCCCCGTCTCGTCGGCGGCTGCGTGCGCGACTGGCTGCTGGGGATCGCTCCCACGGATTTTGACATCGAGGTGGCGGACGCGTCCTTTGATTCGCTCCACCGCGTGCTCGCCCCGCTCGGCGCCACCGATGTCGTCGGCCGCAGCTTCGGAGTCATCAAACTCCGCCTCCGCTCCGGCACGGAATACGACATCTCCCTGCCCCGCCGCGAGTCCAAGACCGGTGCCGGCCACCGGGGCTTCGCCGTCGCCCCCGACCCCACCCTGAGCGACGCCGAGGCCGCCGCCCGCCGCGATTTCACCCTCAACGCCATCGCCTGGGACCCCGCAGCCCGCCGCCTCATCGACCCCCACGGCGGCGAGGCCGATCTCCGCGCCCGCCGCCTCCGCCACGTCGGCCCGGCCTTCGTCGAGGACCCGCTCCGCGTCCTGCGCGCCATGCAACTGGCCGCCCGCTTCGACCTCATCCTCGACCCCGCCACCGCCGACCTTTGCCGCAGCATCGCGCCCACCTTTGCCGAGCTCCCCGTCGAACGCATCTGGCACGAATGGGCCAAATGGGCCGAGAAATCCGCCGCCCCCCGCGGCCGCCCCTCCGCCGGCCTGCGCGCCCTGGCCGAGTCCGGCTGGCTGGCCCATTTCCCTGAACTCGCCGCCCTCGCCGGCTGCCCGCAAGACCCCCGCTGGCACCCCGAGGGCGATGTGTTCACCCACACCGCCCACTGTTGCGACGCCCTCGCCCGCGACCCCGAGTGGATCGACTCCGACCCGCGCCGCCGCCGCCTGCTGATGTTCGCCGTCCTCCTCCACGATGTCGGCAAACCCGCCGTCACCCGCCAGGAAGCCAAAGCCGGCTCCCCCGAACTCCGCTGGGTCAGCCCCGGCCACGAACCCGCCGGCATCGCCCCCGCCGAGGCCTTCCTCCGCCGCATCGGCGCGCCCCACGACCACGCCCCCGCCCTCACCCCGCTCGTCGCCAACCACATGGTCCACCACCACGGCGGCCCCGACGGTCTCGGCCCCGCCGCCATCCGCCGCCTCGCCCGCCGCCTCCACCCCGCCACCATCGACGAACTCGCCCTCGTCATGCGCGCCGACAGCCAGGGCCGCCCTCCCCTGCACTCCCCCGAGACTCTCGCCTTGATCGACCGCCTCCGCGCCCGCGCCGCCGACCTCGCCCTCGGCGACACCGCCCCCCGCCCCCTCCTGCAAGGCCGCCACCTCATCGCCGCCGGCCTCGCCCCCGGCCCCGAATTCAAGGCCCTCCTCGCCGCCGCCTTCGAACGCCAGCTCGACGGCGCCTTCGCCGATGAATCAAGCGCGCTCATCTGGTTGAGTAAAAACTTGCCGCCTCCGTC
>JBEGTN010000288.1:0-2583 GCA_041179405.1 Verrucomicrobiota bacterium | reverse complement strand
CTTTGGGTGGCATCCCGCAAGCGGGCCCTGTGAGGCTGAGGTGGCTTCGGGCGGTCCGAGCACAGACAGGAATGTCTGTGTCACTTTTTCGGACTCATCTCACTTCCTTCCTCGCATCCCGCTCCCCCTCGCGGGGTCAGGATGTCTGAGGATACAGAAGAAACCAGTCGCCCAGACAAGTCTCCTGGCGGGTGAGCCACGGATATTCCTTAATTTTCTGATATCCGCGTTCATCCGCGTAATCCGCAGGTTTCATCGCCGGTTTTAGGATTAAGGCAGAATGCGGATTTAGCGTAAGGAGCGCGCGTAGGGAGCCGGACGGGGGGAGCGGGCGCACGCGAGGTGCGCCTCTGCGGTCGGAGCGGGGCGTATTCGGAACGGTCGTAGGCAAGCTACGCCCCTACGGTCGGAAGGGGCGAGCGCCGATCAGACGCCGGAGAAGGCGCCGAAGCCGCCGTCCACGACGACGGTGGTGCCGGTGACGAACTTGGAGGCGTCGGCCACGAGGAAGTGGATGGCGCCGTGGAGCTCCTCGGCGCTGCCGAAACGGCCGAAGGGAGTCTGGCGGCAGATGGTGTTGCCGCGATCAGTCAGGGTGCCGTCTTCGTTGGTGAGGAGGCGGCGGTTTTGCTCGCCGAGGAAGAAGCCGGGGACGAGGGAGTTGACGCGCACGCCGCCTTTGGTGCGGCGGCCGAGGTCCACGGCGAGCCAGCGGGTGAAGTTCTCCACGGCGGCCTTGGCGGCGGAGTAGCCGACGACGCGGGTGATGGCGCGGGTGGCGGAGGCGGAGGAGTAGTTGACGACGCTGGCGGAGCCGGAGGCGACGAGGGCGGAGGTGAAGACGAGGGTGGGCAGGACGGTGCCGTGGAGGTTGAGGTTCACGACTTGCTCGAAGGCGGAGAAGTCGAGGTCGCCGAAGGTCTTGTCGGGCGTGATGGTGGCGCCGGGCTGGTTGCCGCCTGCGCCGTTGAGGAGGGCGTCCACCCGGCCCCACTTGGCGAGGATGGCGTCGCGGGCGCGCTCGAGGGCGGGGCGGTCGTTGACATCGGCGGCGAGGGCGAGGACCTCGGCGGCGGGCGAGGCGGCGCGGACCTTGGCGAGGGCGGCGTCGAGCTTGGACTGGGTGCGGCCGAGGTAAACGACGCGGGCGCCCTGGGCGGCGAGATAGTCGGCGGCGGAACCGGTGAGGGTGCCGGTGGCGCCGGTGACGACGATGACTTTGCCGGTGAGGTCGAAGAGGGGGGAGGAGGTCATGGGAAAAAGAGGGATGGGTTTTTTTAAGGGGAAAGCGAGTTTAAGGCTGAGGTTTTGGGAATGGGGCAGACGGAGCGGTCGCACGCGAGATGCGCCCCTACGAAGTCGGAATCGGCTGGCTAGGGGGTGGCAGGCAGGCCGTTGACGAGGACGCGGTCGATTTTCAGGTCGCGGACGTCGCGGGTTTTGAGGCGGGCGTCTTTGAGTTGAACGTCCATGTTTTCGAGGGTGATGGCGCTGATCTCGGTCTGGCCGGGGGTGCCTTTGATCTCGCCGAAGGAGCCGTAGCGGCCAACGAGGTTGGAGAGCGTGATGTTGCGCACGATGGAGCGGGGCGGGGGCTGGCCTTGGAGGTCGAAGTATTGGGTCCAGGGTTTGATGGACACGATCGCTCCGCCCGCGTTGTCGAGAGTGATCCCGCTCAGGTGGATGTCTTCGTAGCGCTGGGGGGTGTCGGAGCGGAGCTTGAAGGTGAGGACGGTCATCGCGCCGAGGACGCGGCAGTTTTCCACCACGACATCACGCACGACGGTGGCCTCGCTGCCGAGGGTGACGGCGGAATGGCCGCGTTTGAAAACGCAGGCGGTGATGCGCACGCGCTCGACGGGCGGGCTGTCTTGGTCGTCGAGGGCGAGGGGGCCTTTGGAGCCTTTCAGGGCGATGCAGTCGTCGGTGACGGAGAACTGGCAGCCGTGAATGGTGACATCCTGCGAGCTGTCCACGTCGATGGCGTCGGAGCTGGGGGCCTGCCTGTAGTCGTCGGGGATCTGGAAATGCGCGTCGCGGACGAGCACATCGCGGCAGCGGTAGAGGTGGAGGTTCCAGAATTGGGAGTTGTTGAAGGTGACGCCGTCGATGACGACGTGGCGGGAGTTTTCGATCAGGGCGAGGCGGGCGCGGGCGACGGAGAGGTTGCGGAAGTTTTTCTTATCGGCGGCGGCGTTGCGCAGTTCCCAGAAGCGGTCCCAGATGCGGCGGCCGTCGCCGTCGAGGGTGCCTTCGCCGGTGAGGTGAAAGCCGTCGCAGCCGTCGGCGTTGATGAGGGCGGGGTTAAAACTCTCCTCGAAATGGCCCTCGATGCGGGTGCGGCGCGGGGGAAAATTGGTCATGTCGGTGGAGGCGCGGAGGACGGCGTCTTTTTCGAGCCGGAGATTCACGCCGGGTTTGAAGAAAAGCGCGCCGCTCACGAAGACGCCGCCGGGCGGGACGACGACGGTGCCGCCGCCGGAAGCGGCGAGGGAGTCGATGAGGGACTGGATGGCGGCGGTGTTGACGGTGGCGGCGTCGGCGACGGCACCGTGCTCGGCGATGGAGACGGCGGGGGCGCGC
>JBEGTN010000287.1:0-2940 GCA_041179405.1 Verrucomicrobiota bacterium | reverse complement strand
TCGACCTTGCCCGGCTCTCGCCCTATTACCACCACTTGGTGAAGGGCGAGCTGCGTTCCGCTTTTGTGGATGTCGGTGGGAAATATTCGCTGGCGCTCAAGGAAGGGGTGCCTGCGCTCACGTTATCCGACGGCACATTCACCTTGCGCGATGTGCGTTTTGGCGCCCCGGGGGTCGAGGCTGATGCCTTTGGGCTCAAGCGGCTGGCGGTAACAGGCATATCGGCTGATTCGACCAGCCTTAGCGCCGCCATTGCGCGCGTTTCCGTCGAGGGCGTGCAGTTGAAGGCGGTGCGCGATGCCGAGGGCATTGATTTACTGCGATTGCTGGCACCCGCCGAGGCACCGGCAAAGGCTCCGGTCGCCGCCGCCGCGCCGGTTTCTGCGGGCGTGACCACACCCATGCCTACGGTGACGCTGGGTGAACTCAGCGTGTCAGGGGTGCAGGTTGATGTGACGGACAACACCACGCCGCGTCCCGCCCAGCATCGTATCGATGACATCAAGTTCGTGGTGCGCGACCTTTCCTCGGCCAATCTGGCGAAGGCGCTCCCGTTCGAGCTCACCATCCTGCTGCCTCATGATGGCCGCATGCATTTTGCCGGCACAGCGACGCCGCAGCCTCTCGCCGCGATGGTTTCCATGGACCTGGCCAATGTGCCTTTCGCCAACGCCAGCCCCTATGTGGAGCCGTTCCTCAACATCCGCCTGGCTGATGGTGCGGTGCGGGCCAAGGGCGCGATCACGTTTGAAAAAGAAGCGCTCACCTACAACGGCGACTTCGCCATCGAGCGTTTTGCCACGGTGGACGGCAAGCTTGCGCAGGATTTTGTGAAATGGAGCGAGCTTTCGGTGAGCGGCATACGCCTTGCCAGCCAGCCGCTGTCGCTTGCGGTGGACGAAATCAAGCTCACCGATCCCTCGGCCTCGGTCATTCTTGAGCGCGACGGCACCCTGAGCATCGCCAAAGCAGTCGCCGCGCCCGCGCCTGGGAGTGAACCGGCGGCGAAGGAGCCGGAAGTTAAGGAGCCCGCCCCGACCGTCACTTTTGTCCCACCCGGTGCCGCTGCGCCGGCCGCGCCCGCGCTGCCGCCCATCACCGTTGGTCGTATCGTTCTGCAGAATGGAGCTTTTCGTTTCGAGGACCGTTCCGTGCAGCCCGCCGCGCGCACCGCCCTTACCGGTTTTGGTGGCAGTATCACCGGGCTCTCTTCCGACGCACCGGCTCGCGCCGATATCGACATCCGAGGCAAGGTGGATGGCACCGCGCCGGTCGCCATCACGGGAAAGCTTAATCCGCTCGGTTCGCCCGCCTACACCGACATCAAGATTAGTTTCAAGGGCATCGACCTGCAGCCCGGCGCAGGCCCGTATGTGAGCAAGTTTGCCGGCTATCAGCTCGCGCGCGGCAATCTGAACGTGGAGGTGGATTTCAAACTGCAGGACCGCGCCATCAATAGCTCCAACGTGGTCACCTTGGACCAGTTTTATCTCGGGGCTAAGTCAAACAGTCCGGATGCCACCAAACTGCCGGTCGGCCTCGCGCTCGCCCTGCTTCGAGACAACAACGGCAAGATCGTGATCGATCTGCCGGTCAAGGGCAGTATCGATGACCCCAACTTCAAGATCAGCCGGGTCGTTTTTCGCGTGTTGGGCAATGTGCTCGTGAAGGCCGCCACCTCGCCCTTTTCACTGCTCGGCGCGGCTTTTGGCGGAGGTGGCGACGAGCTGGGCTATCAGGATTTCACCGCCGGCGTGACGGCAGTGGCCGAGCAGGATGTGAAGAAGTTGCAAACCGTCGCCAAGGCCCTCGCGGCGCGTCCCGCGTTAAATCTCGATATCGAGGGCTCCTACGATGCCGTTTCCGATCAGGTCGCTTTGCGTGCGGTTCAGCTGGATCGACAAATCCGCTCAACGACCTGGGAAGCCAGTCGTATCGTCGATGCGAATACGCCGGCGCCCGAGGCGCTTGAGATCACCCCTGAGTTGCGGGCGACTGCAATTAGCCGTTTATATGCCGCCGCCTTTCCAGCGGGCAGCGCCCCGGCTGTTTCGATTTCGACCGAGTCTGCCGCCGACGCCGCTGTGATCGCCCCCGCCGCCGAGCCGTCGCTGGCTCCGGAAACCAAACCCACTCGCTGGTCCCGGGTGAAGCACGTGGTCGGGTGGCTGCCGAAGCGCCTTTTCTACCCCGATGCCCCTCCCTCCGCCGAGACATCTGCTTCTGGAAAATCGGTGGACACGGGTGCCGCCGTCGCGTCTTCCGATGGAGCATCGACCGTGGTCAGCGGGATGCCCCCCGCTCCGCCCACTCAGGCCGAGATGGAGCAGCAGTTGCTGGCTGGTATCGTCGTTTCGGATGAGTCGTTGCGTGGTTTGGCCGAGGCTCGCGCTCAGGCGGTGCGCACCTGGCTGATAGAGCAGGGCAAGGTGCCGGCGGAACGGGTTTTCCTTGTCGCGACCTCGCTCAAAGGAGCGCGGGTTCAACTCAACTTACGTTGAGTTGGCTCAACCGGGAATCACGCGCCACCGTGGCCCTTGCAAAGGAGTGTCGCGCCGGGTGCGGGGCGTGTTGTATCGCGCCCAGCATTACGTCCCCGATTCCCGGTATGCCGCAGGGCAAGCCGGCGGGGGTTCCGTGCGTGCAGTTGCTCCCTGACTTGCGTTGCGCCTTGTTCGGCAAACCGGAGCGACCCGCGTTTTGCGTATCGCTGCGTCCTTCCGACGAGATGTGCGGCGAGACCCGTGACGAGGCGCTCGACAGGCTAAGCGTTATGGAGGCCGCCACGCGACCTGACTAGAGAGTTTTAAGAAATGTCGTAGCCGTTCAGAGGTAGGGCGTGACCGCTGGGCGCGCCGCGTTGGCGTGGTGAATACCTGAGAGGCACGGCGGCGGTCCCAGTCCCGCGTGCGGGACCCTACCTTTCAAGCCGTCATTTTG
>JBEGTN010000286.1:0-3303 GCA_041179405.1 Verrucomicrobiota bacterium | reverse complement strand
GAATGAGGCGAATGATTTTTTGCAGCGTGCTCTCGGAGGGCAGTTTTTGCACCCGCCAATCGAGTGTGCCGCCGACGTTGATCGTGCCGCTGAAAACCTGGTCGCCCTTCGCCTTCTCCACCGGCACCGCCTCGCCGGTCAAAGCCGACTCGTCCGCGCCGCTCTCGCCGGTTTCGACGATGCCGTCCGCGCAAAACGCCTCGCCGGGCCGCACCCGCACGAGATCGCCGACCTTGATAGCCTCGATCGTGACCACGGTTTCCTGTCCGTCGCCACCGATTACCGTCGCCTGTTTCGGTGCGGTTTTGAGCAAGGCGTCCACCTCGCGGTGGGTGCGTTCGTTGGCGTAGGCCTCCATCGCGCCCGAGGCGGAGAAGAGGAAGAGCAACAACACCGCCTCGCTCCACGCGCCGATGGCCGACGCGCCGACCGCGACCGCGAGCATGAGAAAATGGATGTCGAGCTTCGCCTTGCGCAGGTTGGCCCACGAGTCGATTGCCGCATCCCAGCCGCCTGCGATCAGCGCACCGAGAAATAGCACCACCGGCAACCAGCCCGGCCCGAGCGCCCAGCGCTCCGTCGCCCACCCCGCTAGACCGAGCACGCCGCAGGTCGCGGCGTAGGCTCCGAGTTCGCGCCAGTCCTCCTCGTGCTCGTGTTCATCGTGAGCCTCTTCCCCATCCGCCTCCGCCGCGCCCACATCGGCGGCGGCCGGGAGGGTCACGTCGCTCCAGCGCCAAAAAGTCGGCGCCGTCGCGCAACTCGGCCGCGCGAGCTCGGTGACGCCATCCTTGACGCTCAGTGCATACCCGGCCGGAGCCTGCTCTCCTTCGATCCCACCGCCGGGGCCGTTCGCGCCACGGGTTTTCGCCGGCCACTGCGCCTCGATGGCCGCGAGAGTCGCGGTGATACGCGCTTCCAACCGGGCTAGGTCAACCTCGCCGATGGTGGCGATCTGCACCTTGCGCCCGGTCGCGTCGAGACGCACGGCCTCCACCCCCGGCTCCTCGCGCAAGAATTCCGCCAGCTTCGCTGTCCACGTTGTCTGCATATGTCGGACAGCCTGCCACTCTTGCCCTTAGTCCGTCGAGCTTCGCTCCATCGCGGTGGCACAGAGTAAGGCTCCCACTTTCCTGCCCAATCCACGCCAGGCGCTGTCTTCAAATTAAACCGACGCTCTGCTTGCGCCCTGCGGGGGAGAGGGAAATCAAGCTGGGCCGGTGTTGCCCTCGGCGGCACGGGCCTCTGGCCCGCATCTGCCTCGGTCGCCTTGGCCGAGCATGATTTCCCACTCACGGAGCATCGGTTTAATTTGAAGACAGCGCCTGATTTTAAAAGATGGAAAACGCTCACTCCTTCGTGAAAATCCGACCGAATACGACGCTGCCACACGCAGACGCGTCCTTTACTGTGCCGAGTGTGAAGCTCAGAGGTAGGCTTCAAGTCCGCCCCGCCCGGCGTTCGGTCGGGATTTGTCAGGAAATGGTGAGGTTGCCCCGAATCGACGGACACGAGTTGAGCCCCTAAAGAAAGACTCAACGATTCCCACCTCCTCGCCGAGCAGCTCGCCTCCGCCCTTAGCGCCTGCGGCCTGCATGCCACCTACGGTCCGCTCACGCTGCTCCCTCCCAGCGCCGAGGCCGTCCTCCACTACGAAGATCGCTGGAGCTGGGATTTCGGCACCCACTTCACCTCCCTCCGCTTTGACCTCCACCAACCCGGCGAAGTTCGCCTCTACGCCTCAGCCTGGCGCACCCGTTACATCGCTACCTCGACCAACGTGCCCGCCGCCCTCGCCGAACTCGTCGCCGAACTCCTCCGCCCCGCACCGTAGCCGCCGGCATTCCCGTTCTCCGGATTTCGTGTGCTGTCAGGCCGGCCTGGCGCTTCGCTCGAAACGTGGGCAACTCCGGTCTCAGAATCACACCGAGAGGCCCTGGGCCACTTCACCCATGCGCTCATTGCTCCGGCCCTTGATGAGGACGACGTCGCCAGGGCCAAGCCTTCCGCGGAGCGCGGCAATCGCCTCGGCGGTCGAACGCACCACCGTGACCTTGCCGAGGCGGGAATCGCTCCGGAGTTGGCGATTGAACTCGGGTTTGTAGTAATTGTGCCAGGTTCCGAGGACCAAAACGAGCTCGTCCGCGATCTCGCCAATCCGGCGGGCAATCGTCTCGTAGGCATTTTTTTGTGGATCCGGCGCGGCGTCGATGCCGCCGATCACCACGATGCGCCGGCCGGGCAGCTTCGCCAGCACATCGAGCGCGAGGTGAATCGTCTCGTAGGTGGATTTGAAGTCGTCGCGCAAAATCCACGCACCCGAGGGCGTGGCGACTCGTTGCAAGCGACCCGGCGAGGCGGGCAAACCCGTGAGGCCGCGGCGGGTCACTTCATCGGCTTGACCACACACGTGCGCCGTCGCCCAGGCCGCGAGCAGCGCGTAGCTGGAAACCTGACTCAGTAGTTCCGTCTCAAGCTCGTGCTCGAGCCCATCCGAGACCAGCCGCATGCGACTGCCCGCAGGCCAATCCAGCGACCAGCTCAGTCCGCGAAAATCGTTATCCGCATCATACCCGAAGGTCGTCACCGGCACCGCGTAACGCGCCACCGCCGCGCGCACGAGCGGGTCGTCGCCATTGATCACGACGCGCCCGCCCGGCCTCAGCGCCATGAGCGCGGTGGCTTTCTCCTCCGCAATATGCGCAATGTCGCGGAAAGAAAAAATGTGCTCCATCGCGACACTGGTAAACACGATGCAATCCGGTCGCAGCGGCTTGGTGAGGGGCCGCATCGCACCCGGGGAGGAGATACCCACCTCCAGCACGACTATCTTCTGCCGCAGGGGAACTCCCATAAATGCGGCAGCCAGGCTATACCCGTTATTGGCATTTTCGAGCACCCGCCCTTCCGGCAAGTGGAAGGCGCGCAAGGTCGCCCGGGTGGTGGTCGTCTTGCCGAGACTGCCAATCACGATGATCACACGCTGGTGCCGTGCGAAGGTGGCGCGATAAATCCCCGCGATGGCCAAATAAAAGCCCGGCCAGCGCGCGCGCAAACGTAGCTCCAAAAACAGGCGGCCTTTCGCGGTGAACAGTGCGCTGAGCACCTTCAAAATCTTCGCCGGGAAGGTAATCGTTTTCGCCCCCATTTTCCGCAAAAAGATCACGGAGTATCCCCACCGGGTTGGCAATCGGTATGATCTGCGGATCAGCGCCCGGCTTGATGTAGCCCCGACCGGTGGTCGGGGTCTGATTCTAATTCGCCCGGCCAACCTTCCGGCCTGCATCAGGCGAAAGTTTAGCT
>JBEGTN010000285.1:0-4788 GCA_041179405.1 Verrucomicrobiota bacterium | reverse complement strand
TCAACGTCACCAGCGACTACTCCCTCATGGCCAAGGCCGTGCTCTCCATCGAGGAAGTCGCCACCACGCTGGACCCCGGCTTCGATCTGAAACGCGCCGCCAAGCCCGTGCTCATCGCGCTCCAGCGTGAGCGCACCGGCCCGCGCGCCGTGCTGCGCGACACCCGCGCCATGCTTCGCAGCACGCTCGGCAGCCTCCGCGATCTGCCCGGCGAGTTGCACCGCATCATACGCCGCATCGAGCACGACGAGCTCACCATCAAGTTCCAACACCAAGGCCTCGACGACCTCGACGACGCCCTCAAGACCTCCGCCAACCGCATCGCCCTCGGCTTCATCAGCGGCGCGCTGATCGTCGGCAGTTCCCTGATCATCGCGGCCAAAGGCCCCGGCAACACCTCGCACCTCGGCACGCTCGGCTTCGTTTTCGCCGCCCTCATCGCCGCCTACGTCGCCTACGGCATCTACAAAGAAGGCCGCCGCTAAATCAATCGCGCCCGGGTCTCACCCTAGGATCACCAGCCCGATCGCGGCCAGCATCAGCGCCGCGCCCGCCAGCCGGCTGCGCAACACCGCCGGGTTCAGGCGTTGCTCTTCGCTGGCGAACCAGTGCCCGACCAGCCACACCGCCACCACACTCCACAGCCCGCGCGCCGAATACACGATGTTCACCGCCGTCGCGTCACCATAGACGCCCATCGCGTAGGCCATGCTTCCCGCCTGCACCGCCAGCAACACCCCGCCTGAAACCAGCCAGCCCCACGCCGCCCTCGGCACCGCCCGCAACGGCGCGCTGAAAAACGGCACCAGCCCGACCGACAACCCCGCCACCGCTCCGAACATCAGCGGCAAAAACCTTCCCACGCCCCACGCCGGCGCCCACTTCTGCACCAACACATCCGTCAGCGCGAAACACGCCGCCGCCAGCACCGCCATCAAGACCGTCCTTCCGGCCGCATGGCTCGGCCGCGACTCCCCGCGCGCCAGCAACACAATCGCCAGCGAACTCAGCCCCGCCGCCACCCACCATTTCACCGGCACCGGGTCCGGCAACAGCAACACGCTGCTCAACGCGACCAACACGATCTTCACCCCCAGCACCGGCGTCGCCACCGAAACGTCACCGTGATGCAGGGCCAGAAACGTGAAGATTTGCCCCATGAAGAACAGCCCGCCCGCCAACGCCGGTTGCCACACCATCGCGATCGGTTGCCCGGTGCCGCCCAGCAAAAGCAACAGCGAGAACACCAGCCCCATCGCCATGTTCGATATAAAGGTGGTCCGCCACACTCCCACCCCCCACCCCGAGGAGCGCTTCAAGAGCAGCAACGCGAACACATAGCCGAAACTGCTCGCGAGCGGAAAAAAGAGATGTCCCTGGAAGTGCATGGCCACCCCACACCAACACTCCGTCCGCCCCCCTTCTGCAACCCTTGGCCGCTCCGCCCTGAAACTTGTTCTTCCCCCATGTCTCCGCTCCGCCGATGCTACCGTCTTCGCCGCCCGAGCCCACCCGCGCCTCCATGTCCACCACGCCGCCGCTCCCCTCCCGCCGCCCTCGCATTCTTTTGCTCAACGCTTCCCTCGCAGGTCCCGGCGGCAACTCCGCCCGCCTGCTCGCTCTCCTCGCCCCCCGCCTCGCCGCGCAGGCCGACCTCGACCATGCCGCTCTCGCCGGCCCCGCCGCTGTCACCTTTGCCAGCCTGGAACCCAACTTGCACGCGGCCGACGCCTTTGTCTTCGCCACCGGCACCCACTGGGATTCATGGAGTTCGCCCCTCCAGAAATTCCTGGAAGACGCCACCCCTGCCGAGGCCACCTCGCTCTGGCTAGGTAAACCCGCCGCCGTGCTGGTGACCGAGCACTCCACCGGCGGCAAAGGCGTTCTATCCCGCCTCCAGGGTGTGCTTCTTACCCTCGGCTGCGCCATCCCGCCCTTCACGGGTCTGGTGCTCTCCCACGCCGCCCAGCTCGCCCGGCAACACGCCTCTTCCGGCGGTGCCGCCGACGACTTCTGGCGCCCGGACGATCTCGAACTCGTCGCCCACAATCTGCTCGCCGCCACCCTCGCCCCTCGCCCGGCCTACCGCTCCTGGCCGGTGGACCGCTCCGACTTCACCAAGCCCTGGCTCGAAGCCTGAGCGGTCGGCCAGCCCCGCCGCCTTCCTCATTAACTCCCCTTCGCACTCCGGCGAACCACGCCCCAGATCCCTGCACACCTGCGGCCGCCGCGAATAAACCGTGCAATAAAACTCCCCCGCGCCACTCCCGTCGGTCGCTGCGCGTAATTCGAGCGCCGCACACCTGTCACCCGCCATTTTCATGTAGGCACGATTTCCGATAAACTGCGCCAGGCGATCGGCGTCCTCGCCGAGCCGGGACCAGTCCTCGCCGGTGACACGCACATAAGTATCCGTCTTGCCATGACAGCAAACACCGCAACGGAGACAATCGGACGGGATTTTCAAGCCGCGCCCGCAGGGACGACGCGCCCGGCTGACACATCAGGACAACTGCCCGGCCCGCCCCAAAAGGCCAGATCAGATGCGCAAAAGGCTCGACCCGCGCGCCCTCACTCTCCGAACATAACAACCGCCGTCTCCACGGCGTCTCGGGCCTATAGCTCAATGGTTAGAGCAGGGGACTCATAATCCCTTGGTTCAGGGTTCAAATCCCTGTGGGCCCACCACTTTAGCAGACAATGAGTTAAGTGATGCTTTAAGGTTTCCCGACGTTTTCAGTGGGTGAAACCGCATTTAAACCCTGCCCCCAAGTCTTCTGTGCTTCTATCAAAGGTCCGTCGGTGATTAGAGTGGCAGCAATTGAATCGCGGCATCTCGTGGCTACCGCCGGTTTCTCCGCTTCGTGTCTTCCCAACTCTTTTTATACTCCCTCCAGAGGCTCGCCCCCCTCGTTTTCGTAGTCGCGTGGCTTGCCGCCTGCCGACCCGGGCAGTCAGCAAGATCGACCGCCGTTTCACCTTCACCACTACCCGCACCCGCCGCCCAGACATCCGAGTCCTGCCGCGCTTGCCATGCCGGGGCCTTTGCCGCTTGGGCTGGGACGGATCATCATCTCGCCAATCGCCCGGTCGATCACGCCCTCGACCGCGACGCATTCACTCCCGGCCGCGATGCCGCCGACACCGGCGCGCGTTTCCATGTCGAGTGGTCCGGCCAGCATCCCAGGATGTTGGATACGTCGTTACCCGACACCGCCGGGGCCTCGCCTGTCGTCATTGAGATGATTCTGGGTAATCTTCCGGCCCGGCAGATGCTCGCCGCCACCAACGGAGGGCGATGGCAGGCCGTCGATCTCGCCTGGGACCCGACTAAAAAAGAGTGGTTCAATGTGTTTCCCGACCAGCACCGCCAACCCGGCGAATGGGGCCACTGGACCGGCCGGGGCATGAATTGGAACTCCAACTGCGCTCACTGCCACATGACTGGTTTCGAAAAGGGATACCGGCCCGAGACTGATTCCTACGCCTCCACCTGGATCGAGCACGGCGTCGGCTGCATCCAGTGTCATGGTCCCCAACCGGCAAACCACGCCACCGTCCGCCCGGCATCCATCGCCGCCACAGGCACTGATCCACTCTCCGCACTCCGCGCCTCGCGCCAGAGTGCCATGCAAACCTGCGCCCCTTGCCACGCCCGCAACGAGCTCCTTACGCCACCGTCCGCCGCCAAGCCCGGATCGCTCTACGCCGACCACTATCGCATCACGCTCCCAATCGATCCCGCCGTTTACTACCCGGACGGAAAGCAGCGCGACGAGGTTTTTAACTACGGCTCCGTTCTGCTTAGCCGCATGGGTCACGCCGGCGTGACTTGTCTCGATTGCCATGATCCGCACACGTCAAAAACCATCCTGCCCGTAGCCAACAACGCCCTCTGCATGCAGTGCCACGCCAACGGCGGAACACTGAAGGCACCGGTCATCAACCCCACCGTCCATTCTCGCCACGCGGAGGGCTCGACCGGCAACCAGTGCGTGCAGTGCCACATGCCTGTGACCAACTACATCGTGCGCTCGCCACGCCATGACCACGGCTGGACTAGGCCCGACCCCTTGCTCACCCGCGAGCTCGGCATCCCCAACGCCTGCTCGACTTGTCACGCCGACAAACCCGTGGACTGGGCGGTCGCCGCCGCGCAAACTTGGTATGGCGACAAACCAGACTCGCGCCAACGCACCCGCACCCGTGCCATCGCCGCCGCCCAGGCCGGCGCACCCGACGCCGCGCCGGGCTTGCTCGCATTGCTGAAGACCGAAGACGTGCCCGCCTGGCGCGCCACCTTGCTCGAACTCGCTTCGCGTTACGCCGAGAGCGAGCCCGCCGTGGTGCCCGCTGCTCGCGTCGCATTAACCGACGCCGATCCGCTCGTCCGCGCCGCCGCCGTGCGCGCTCTCGCCGGCCACCCTGAGGCGGCGAGCTGGATTCGTCCCGCCCTCGCTGATCCGGTGCGTCTCGTCCGCCTCGACGCCGCCTGGGCTCTGCCCGCTGAAGTCGCATCCGGTTCCTCGTTGGAGACCGAATTAAGAAACTACCTCGACATCGCCGCCGACCAACCGCTTGGGCAGCTCCGTCTCGGACAATACCACGCCAACCGCAGAGATTTTTCAGCTGCCGAGGCAGCCCTTCGCAAAGCCGTCAAATGGGAGCCCCTCTCCGCCGCTCCGCTCGAAAACCTCGCCCTCGTGCAACAGGCCGCCGATCACCTCGACGCCGCAGCCGACTCCTTTTTCCAAGCCGGTAAACTCGCGCCGAATGACGCCTCATTGA
>JBEGTN010000284.1:0-3174 GCA_041179405.1 Verrucomicrobiota bacterium | reverse complement strand
CCGCCACTGCCGACGCCGACCTGCGAATGGCCCAGGGGGCGGGGCAAGGTGCCTTGCATCTTTTGCTGGAGCGCGGTGTGCCGGTGAATCGCCAGCCGGCGGCCCCCGTTCCCGGCGTGCTGGCGGGACTCGCGTTGCTCTACCCCGCCGCCGCCCTTTGGTTGAAACTGGCTCTCTTTGCCGCCGGAGCCTATCTGGCGGGAGGAGGCCGTTTGCTTCGCCTGGTCTGGTTTACCGGCCGGACTCAATCCGCCGAGCCCGAGCCGCTCAACGGCCGCGCCGCGCTCGTCGCGCTGGCGGCCACCGTGCTGTTTCTGGCGGCGACCGAGCCGTTCAACCGGCCGCCGGCCCCGCCGCCCGCCGGGGTTCTGCGGTTGGCAGTCCCCGTGCTGGGCAGCGTTCTGGAACCTGATTCACTGACCCACGTCCCGCCTACTTTATCCATCAACATGAACACCCTGATCTCGATCGGCTTCTTCGCCTCGCTGCAAATCTGCATGTATTGGATTTGTCTTACAAAAATCCGCGAGGTCGCCGCCTCCGATCTCCCGTCGCTCGTGAAGCTGCGACTGATGGAAAACGAGGAAAACCTTTTCGACGGCGGCCTCTACATCGGCATCGGCGGCACCGCCACCGCCCTCGTGCTGCAGGTCCTCGGGTTGATCGAGCCCAACCTGCTCGCCGCCTATTCTTCCAACCTTTTCGGCATCACCTGCGTGGCGCTGGTCAAGATCCGCCTCGTGCGACCCTTCAAGACCAAGCTGATCCTCGACGCCCAGCACGCCATCTCCGCTCCGTCCGGCCAGTCGCAGCCACGTTGAGGTCATGAACAAAACCCTCCTGCTCATCCTCTGCGATTTTCTGTTGCTGACGCTGCTCGCGCTGGCGCGCTGGGACGCCAAGGAGCCGCCCCGGCCCGCCCCCGACGCGCCCAAGGCCGCCGCCGGCGCGCACGCCTCCACTCCCGAGCAGGATATGGTCGCCGTGATGAAAGTTTCCCTCGAGGACGAGCAGGCGCGGCGCGACGCCCTCACCCGTGATCTGGCGCAGGCGGAGCAGCTCAAGAACGAGGCGGAGAAAAACGGCGCCCAGCTCGCCGAGTCTCTGGCCGAGACCAAGGCATCCGCTCAAAAACTGGACACCGCCCTCGCCGCGACGCGCGCCGACGTCTCCGCCGAACGTGCCCGGGCCGAGCAACTCGCGCGCGACTTGGCCGTGCGCGCGGCCGAGGCGAAGCGGCAGCAGGCCGATATAAACAAACTCGAACAGGCCGAGAGCGCCGCCCGCCGCAGGGCGGAGGATTTGTCCGTGAGTGTGAAGGTGGCGGAGAAAGAGAAGGCGATCCTCACCGAGCAGACGACCCGGCTGCGCGCCGAGGTCGAGACCGAGCGGGCGGAGCGCCAGCGCGTGCAACAGACCACCGTCGCGCTCGTGCAGGGCGTGGGGCAGCTCGCCGAGCAGTCCAGCGCCCTCAAGCGCGAGATCATCGAATCCCGCCCGATCAACGCCAACACGCTGTTCACCACCTTCATGGAGCGGCGGGTGGCCACGCAGTTCACCGCCGATCGCGAGTCGTTTCTGGGGCCGGTAAATCGTATCAGAGAGACAAATACGATTGTCGTGAGCGACGGCAAGAACGCGGTGGTCCTGCTGCACGTCGATGACACTCCCTTCAACTGGACCGAGCAGGGCGGGCAGTCGGACTGGGCCTCGCTCGCTTTCCGACTTTCCCGTGGCGACGTTACGTTGAGCGCGGGCCAGGTGGACTTCCTTTCGCTGGACCCGCGCATCGTCGCCGTGCCGCTGACGGCGGCGGAAGCGGCCTCGCTCAAGAGCGAGCCCTACCTCATCGCCCTGGAGCCGTTTAAATTCCCCGACGCGCTCCTCATCAGCGCGGGAGGAAAAGGTTATGGCGAACTGCCCTTCAAACTCGACCCCGCGAACCCCGGTTACGTCAGGGTGGATAACCGTCTTTTAAGACGTTTGTTCGGAGAATTCTCACCCTCGCGCGGAGATTTGGTGCTGAGCAAAACGGGTGAGTTGCTCGGCATCATGGTCAATGAAAGCACCTGCGTTTTGATCACAAATTTTCTGCCACAGAACAGTCTCACCCTCGGCGATAATCTGATGAAGACGCCCACGGGCCCGGTGCTCGACGAGATCGCCGCGCGTTATCGTGCGCTCCGTCTACGAATGTAATCAGGGATGTCCGCTCCTCCCGACATAATCTGGTTGGTGACCACGCAATGGCGCGCGCAGGCCTGCGGCTATGCGGGCGACCCAAACGCCCGCACCCCTGCGCTCGACGCGCTGTCGGCGGACGCGGCTACCGTTAACTATGCGCAGGCGGTGACGCCGCATCCCTTCGGCCCCTTTGCGCGGGCGGCCTTGTTGACCGGAGTGCCCTCGCCGGAAAATGGCGTGCGTGACTACTTCGACGCCCTGCCCGCGACCGCGCGCACGATCGCACATGGGATGGGTGAGCGCGGTTACGCGACGGCGTTTTTCGGAAAATGGGGCGTCGGCGAACGCGAACGCTCCGCGCCGCTAGTCGGCGAGGCGGCGGCGCGGCAGCCGGTGCCTGCTGGCGCGCGCGGCGGCTTTACGCACTGGGAAGGTTTTGAGGGCGGCTTTTTGCTGAACGATCCGTGGTGGCAAGGTCCGGACGAAGCCGCGCCGCGCCGCGCCGCCGGTTACCAGAGCGATGTCGTTTGCGAGCGGGCGCGGGCATGGTGGGAGAAATCCGATGCTCTGGGGGCGTCGCCGCGCTTCGCCGTCGTGAGCGTCGAGGCCCCGCATCCGCCCTACGACGCGCCGGTGCCCGGCGACATTGCCCGCCCGGCGACGGCGGCGCTGCGACTCGCATTCAACGTCCCCCCCGGCGGCGAGGTAGAGGCGAAAGCGAGACGCGAGCTGGCCGGCTATTACGCTCACATCGAGGCCACGGATCGCGCGGTCGGAGCGTTGATCGCCGCGCTGGACGAGACTGCAGCGCGGGCCGGACGAGGCAGACCCTTGGTGGTGTTTACCTCGGTCCACGGCGACATGCACGGGGCGCATGGACTGTTTCGGAAGGGCTGGCCGCACGAGGAGAGCGTTCGTGTGCCGTTGTTGGTGCGTGGTGCGCCGGGCGTGACGGGCGGCGTGGCGGACGGGCGCTCCGACGAGCCGGTG
>JBEGTN010000283.1:0-2732 GCA_041179405.1 Verrucomicrobiota bacterium | reverse complement strand
TGGGTTGCGGAGAAATATAGGCCAATCCGTAAAGCTCGCCCAATGAACGAGGAAACCCAAGAACATCCGCCGCAGACACAAACATCTCAATGACGCCGCGCTCACACTCATCGAGCGGCAGAAACTCCACTGCCTCAAAAGGCGGAGCTGAAACCGTGGCTTCGATTGGGGTAGACGAATCCATTGATAAAAAACGTTTAAATCAGCCGTTGATTCGGAAAGTTCAATCTTTTTTGAACAATTCGCCGCAACGATTTCGTGCCGGCGTTGCTGTTCTGCCCCCGTGGAAAAAGAAAACGAACGAGAAACAATCGGGGCTCGGCGGCATGAAGAGGGTAGCGGGAGCATCTTGCTCCCGTGCTGTGCAGGGAGCTGGAAGCTCCCGCTACTTTGGCGGAGCCGATCGGATCATCCCGATTCCCCGGAGTCAGGCGTGTATGCCCTAGGCGCACGCCCGGGAGCGCCGAGCTCCAGCTCGGCTCCTTCTCCGTCTCCTAAGTCCGCCCTGCAAAAGTCCTCGCTGGAGCATTTTAACCGGAAGTGTAGTCGCAAAAGAACGCAGAGAACTCAAAAGATATACCGACGGAAAAGCTTTTCTTTGTGCTCCTTGCGTTCTTTCGCGGCAAAAAATCAGTCGGTTGAATTTCAGCTATAGTTTTTTAGAAAATGCGCTAGCGGCTAGAAGCGAGTTGCTAGCCTGATCGCTTCCCTCCTTTTCTCAGCAATCCATGCATAGCGACTCCCCTACTCTTCCGCCCGCCGAAGCGTCGGATTTGCGTTGGCATGTGGCGCATACCAAGCCGCGCTGCGAAAAGAAATTTGCCGCGTTACTGACCGCCGAGGGTTTCGCGCACGAGCTTCCGCTCGGAAAAGTGCAGCGTCGCTATGGAGTGCGCATTCGGGTGCACACCAAGCCGATTTTCCCCGGCTACGTTTTCACCCAGGTGCCGGAAAACGCCAGATCCCGTTGCTATCAGCAAAACCTCCTCGTGAGGCTTATCGCGGTTTCCGACGAAAAAACCTTTCTCACTCAGCTGGAGGAGGTGCGCCGCATCGTGGCCTCCGGACTCGAAACTGCGGTGCGTCCGCTTTTCCCCAAGGGGCAAATGGTGCAAGTCGTGAGCGGTCCCTTGCGCGGCCTGCAAGGCGTGGTGGACGACCCCAACCGCCCCGGCGGCGTGATCATCATGGTCGATGCCCTCCAGCAAGGTTTGCTGGTCAAAATCCCCGCCCTCGATCTGCGCCTGATGTAGCCACAAGGTAGGGCGTGATCGCTGGGCGCGCCGATTCGATTGCGTTTCCCACCTGAAATCGCGGCGGGCCCAGCGGTCCCGCCCCACCCCGAACCAGTATCCCCGTGCCGGGCGTGTTTTCGCTGGCTCAGAGAACGGCCGACACGGCCGTTGCTACATCACACGCCCTCGCGGTCTTCGCCTTCTTCGCCGTTCACATCGTCGTCGTCCGCGTCGCCATCTTCGTCGGTCATTTCACCAGCGGGACCTTTCAAAATCGCACCGTCCAGATGCTGGATGATCAGCTCCTGGATGGTCGCGAGAAAGAGGTAGCACATAAAGGGCTTCCTCAAGGGCTCGGGCAGCGTCTCCACGTCGATGCCGCCGCTCTCGAGCTGTTCATCGCCTAATCGGCGCAGATCGTGACGGCGCAAACGCAGGCGGAGCGCGGAGCAGGCGCGCACGATGATCTCGGCGTTGTCCTCGTCGAAGGCCACCACGGCACTCTCGTAAAAATCACTGTTAAACAACCCCATGAGCGCGCTCAACTCCTCCTGCTGGCCGGCAAGCAACTCGGCCCGCCACTCGTCGCGGAAATCGGCGTCGATGTCGTCCAGCGTGAGCGGCGCCGCGATCTGCGCCTGCAACACGTCGGCCGAGGCCTTCATCAGGTCCAGCAGCGGCGCGACGACGGTGAGACTGAGCTTTACTTCAATGCGCTTCATCGGATTCGAGGACGACCGTCAGGTGCCATTGTTGGAGGGTGAACGCGTAAAACTCCGCCTTCTCGCGCAGGCCGGACCAGACGACGGAGCGCCCCTGCTCGTGAACCTCGAGCATGTGGCGCCGCGCGGTGTTCTCGTCGAAACCAAACACCTTGCGAAACACGAGCACGACGTAGCTCATGGAGTTCACCGGATCATTGAGCACGACGACCTTCCACGGGCCGTTGACGGCTAGCGCGGTCTCCGACTCGGCGATTTCTTCCGGCGCGACTCCGGTGCGGGCGAAGTCGAATCTCATGAAGCGGACAGGGTCTTGGCGGTGTTCTCCTTCACGCGGGCAACGAGCGTCGCCACCGCATCAGCGACGGGGACCTTAAGCACGTCCTTCGAGTTGCGGGCCTTGAGCTCGATGATGCCGTCTTTGAGGCCCTTGCCGCCGATAGTCACGCGCAGGGGAATGCCGATGAGGTCGGCGTCCTTGAACTTGATGCCGGGGCGCTCCTCGCGGTCGTCGATGAGCACGTCTGCACCGGCCGCCTCGGCGGCGGCGGCGAGTTGCTCGGCGAGCTGCACCGCCTCGGGGAGAAGCGGGTCGAGCAGGGTGACAATGATCTGGAAAGGCGCGGCGGCCCAGGGCCAGACGATGCCGTCGCCGTCGTGGCTCTGCTCGATGATGGCCTGGAGGGTGCGGCTGATGCCGATGCCGTAGCAGCCCATGACCATGGGGTGGTTTTGCTTCTGGTCGTCGGTGTAAACGGCGCCGAACTTGTCGGCG
>JBEGTN010000282.1:0-2899 GCA_041179405.1 Verrucomicrobiota bacterium | reverse complement strand
GATACGAGTTTCTTGAGGCGCTCAATCCGGGCCTCGGGCGACTCGACCTTGGCCACGAGGGCGGCGGATTGTTTGGCGAGGGTGACGGCGATTTTATCCGCAAGCTGCGTGACCGGGGCTTCGAGGCTGTCGAGCGACGGGGTGGTCGCCATCTCGCCAAAAACGCGGCCGGTCTCGGTGCCGATCACCTTGGCGACCAGGTAGCCTTTGCCGCCTGACTCGAAGACGCGTCCGGTGACGAGCACCTTCGCGCCGACGAGCGCGCCGACCTTCGCGGCGGAGTCGGGCGAGACGGTGCCGGAGAGGCCGAACTCCTGTTCGCCGAGGATTTTTTCGACCTCCTGGCGCTCGACGAGGAAGACCTCGGGGTTGGTCGAGAGCAGGGCGTTGAGCAGCACGCCGACCTCGGCGCCTTTCTTTTCCAGGCTGCGGTCGGCCGCCTGAAAATCGAAGACGGCAGTGGGCAAGGGCGAGGCGGATTCGGCGGCGGAGAAGGCGGGCGAAGCGAGGAGGGTGAGCGCGAGGACGGTGATGAGGTGGCGGATGAGGGACGTTTTCATGGTGAGTGGATTCGAGGGTGAAGGGCTGTGCGTGGTCAGCGGGGAGCGGCGGGGAGGACTTGGAGGAGGAGTTGGTGGAGCGTCTCGCGGGCGCGAGGATCGGTGGAAAGAAGGGGGACGAGCGGGAGGGTGACCTTGGTGGCGACAGCGGCTTGGGTGTAAACGCCAGGAAGAAGCGTTGGCTCACTCATGAAGGCCAGCAGGCGAGCGGTGGCGGGCGCGCGCGGATCGCGGGTCAGTCGGCCCCAGTCCTCGCTGGCGAGTTCACCGAGCAGGAGGGTGTCGGGCGCAAGGTGTTCGGGCGCGTCGGCGCCGAAGTCCTCAAATTCCAGAGATTGGCCGCGCAAGTAGGCGCGAAGTTCGCGCGAGGGGCCGCACACGATGAGGCGCAGGCGGCTGGCGGCGAGGGCCTCGGCCAGCGGCGCGAGATCCTCGCGTTTTTCGGCGGGAGGAAAAACAACGAGGTCCACCGGGCCGACTTGGCCGAGCCAGAGTTGGAGGCGGGTGACGCGTTTGACGGCGGGCGGAGTCAGGCGGAGGCGGAGCACGCGGGCGTCGGTTTCGTTGGGCAGGATGACTGCCTCGACAGGCAGCGGGCGGGCGATGGTGCCGGCAAGCTGGAGAAAACGCGGCGCCAGATCGGACGCGGACGTGCCGGGCGGGAGCAAGATTTGCAGCGTGGCAGGCAAGCCGGCCACCAGCGGCGCGGAAGACTCGACTCTGCTTTGCTCCTCGACGCCGAGCAAATTGAGGCCACCACCGGCGACGACGAGAACGGGGTGAAAAATGCAGAGGGCGAGAATTGAAAGGTGGGCGCGCAGCGTATTCATAATGTGGCGACGAGAGGACGGGCCTCGACGCGCCAACCGGCAAGCCGGCGGGGGGTGGCGGAGGTCCAGATGAAGTCGGCGCCGGCGAGCACGATCTCGCCCGCGCCGGTGAGCAGGGCGTCAAAATGCAGCTCGACGCCGTCGAGCTGCACGCGCACCGAGCGTCCGCTGTAGCTGATGACGCGCAGGCGGCGGCCATCGCGGACGAGTTCCACCAGCAAGGCTTGGTCGGCGGAATCGGGGGCGGCGGAATCGGAGGCGGGCCGAAGATCGAGCTGGAGGACGCCGTCCCGGTCGATGAGTGCATTGAGTTGGCCGGGGAAAAGTTTTTCCACCTCGGCGAGCACGACGGCGTCGGTCGAAGGCGAAGGGAGCTGCGTGATCGGCGACACTCCGGAACGCGTGAAAAAAGTCACGCCAAGCGTCAGCGCCACCGCGAGCGCGGCCAGGGCAGAGAAACCGAAGGCAAAAGACGGACGCGTGCCGCGCGCCGGGGCGGAGGCCGGGGCCGGGGCGGAGGCGAGGGCAAGGGTGGCGCGGTGCAGCGCGCGGCCACGGGCGGTCTCGTCGGGCGCGGGCGGGTGGAGGGCGGAGAGTTGATTGCGCAGATCGGCGTCAGGCATGGCGGGGAACGGCGGTGCGGGAACGCAGGGCCTTTTTGAGTTGGTGTTTGGCGCGAAACAGCCGCCAGGAGACGGTGGACTCGGCGCAGCCAAGGACGCGGGCGGCCTCGGCGTGGTTGAGCCCTTCGTAGTAAACGAGGGCGACGGCGGCGCGCTGGTCAGGCGAAAGCGCGGCGAGGGCTTCGCGCACGGCGGCGTGAGCGCCGGAGGCGGCGGACTCGGAGTCGAGCGCGCCGCCTTCGGTCGCGGCGAGGGTGGAGAGCTGCTCGCCGAGCCGGGCGCGACGGGCGCGCTGGCGATGACGGTCGTGGCTGCGATTGGTCGCGATGGAGTAGAGCCAGTTTTTAAATGAAGCCTCTCCGCGAAACGTGGCCAAAGAGCGCGCCGCCTGCACAAAAGTCTCTTGCGCAATATCCTCGGCATCCGCCCGGCAAAGGGAAAGTCGATAGGCAAAGGCATGAATCGCGGGATAATAGCGCCTGAACAGCTCGGTAAAGGCCTCGATATCTCCGCGCACCGCATCGACCACCAGCGTGGAGTCCTCCATGATCGGAAGTGAAGCAGGCTCAAAAGTAATCGTTACGTCGGACATCTTGGGGTTCTGAGATTATGACGACCGCCTGGCGGGAATCCTTTGATCTTATTTTTTGCGAGCGACAGCAAGAGGGTAAATCCATGCCCAGGCGCAGTTAACACCAATGCTCAACGTGGCGTGAAAGCATCCGTCGAGTTTTACGTGAATCCGTCCAACCCAAGATCAGCAACCCTCAGTGGTGCCCAGAGTGGGGGTCGAACCCACAAGACTTTCGTCGGTAGATTTTGAGTCTACTGCGTCTGCCAATTCCGCCATCTGGGCCAGTCACTGCGGCTAACAAGGCGCTAACTC
>JBEGTN010000281.1:0-3880 GCA_041179405.1 Verrucomicrobiota bacterium | reverse complement strand
CGACGACGACGGGGGCCGCACCGGCGGCGAAATCGCCTTGCACGGAGGCGTCAGCCCGGGCGTCGGCGGCGGGCGCGAGCAGCACCAGCGCCATCGTGCCGAAGTCGGGCCGCGCGGTGAGCGCAGGGAGCGAAGAAACGGCGGCTTCGTCTTTAAACTTCCCGGTCAGGTAGCCGGGGTTTTCAGAATTATCCGAATGGACGGGTGAACTCGACGACTCTGCGCTGGCAACAGCGGCCAAGGCGGTGGCGGACGGCACGGCCGCGAACTCGACCGCCAGCGCGCCGGGCGGCGTGCGCACGGTGGCGGTGCGCGAACCCTCTTCCGCGCGCAGACCGGAAAAATGCGCCGCGCCATTTTGCAGCCAGCCAAGAACGTCGCCCTCAACCGTCTGGCCGCCGGTATTCTTAAGCGTGACGCGCAAAAACGTGGCGGGAATGTCTGAAGCGGCGGTGTCGAGCGGGACAAACGGCGCGATCCCCTCCAGCGTGATGCTCACGGGTAGGTTTTCAGCCCCCGTGTAGCGCACCACGCCGGCTGGATAGGCGGCGGTAAAGGTGGTGGCGGGGAATGTTTTTAGATTCAGCGGGAAACTCGTCAGCCTGCCGTCGCCATCTCGCAGGCGCACCGCGAAGCCTTGTTGGAGTTTTGCCGAGTCCCGCACCCGTGACGTGACGCCGAAGGCGCGGCGGTTCATGATATCCCAATGCCCAAGACTGCCATCGCCGTTGAAATAGAGCTGGCCGGCGTAAATGCCGCCGACCGGCATAGCGATACTCGCCAACTCAGTGCCGGAGTAAACCTGCGGAGCGCCTGGGGCGGTGAGTTCGGTCAAGCGCTTGGAGGGAGGGGGCGTCATGGTGGAATCGGTGGCGTGGCTATCCTGGTTTGCGAAACCGGCCGCACTGGTGACGACACCGAGCAGAGCGGCTAAGAGGCGGTGTTTCGTTGCAAATAGCAGGCCTGAGCGGGAGGCGTTTAGACGGGGCATTGATTTCAAGGGGATGTGTTATTCTATCCTAATTTTTTTATTTGCTGAATGGTCAGGGCTATCAAATGCATGCGTGAAACTATCGCTTTACTCGCTGCTCTGGCTTTAGCGTCCCAACGTCCGCTCCTCACCCTAATCACCCCATGGCCACTCGCTCACAACCCGGCCCGCCCACGACTGAGTTGACCCGCTGGATGGCCTTTCATCCGGCCTGCAGACAGGTCGCTTTTCATCAGGATCCGGCGCTGCGCGACTACATGGAAAAGCGTGATATTCACTGGGCCGGGGTGGACTACTTGAAGCGGAGGTTTCAGGCCGGCACGCCGAATTCGGGCACCCACCTGGTCTGGCTGCCGTTATCGGGAGCGCTGGAATGCGATCACGGCGCGGGGTTCAAACCGCTGCTACCCGGAACGGTGGCCATCTGCCCGGCGCAGCATCCGCACTGGATTCGCCTCGCCGCACCGGCCGCGAGCGGCTTGTGGCTGCATTTTAATCCAACGACGCACTGGGATCGTTTTACCGAAGTGGCCCCGGGGATATATCCGGGGCTTCCCCTGGGGCATCTGGGCTCGCTGGTGGACGCCTATCTGCTGCCCTCGACTGACCAAGGCGCTGGAACTATCAGCGCCAAAATCCATGCGCTCGAGTTGATCGTGTGCAGCATAGAGCAATCACTTGATCAGATAGCCGGCGCGAAACGCCATGAGTTCAAAGCCAAACTCAAAACCTTGGAGGCCCGCATCCAAAACAAACTCAACGCAGAGTGGACGGTGCCGGAGCTGGCGGCGGCCCTGAACATGAGCCCGAGTAATTTTCATAAAGCCACCGTGAAGCATCTCGGCCACACCCCCATGGGCCTGGTCACAAAACTACGGATGAATCAGGCGATGAGCAGACTGCTCCATACCAACATGACGCTGGATGCCATCGCCCAGGAAGTGGGCTTTAACACGCCCTTCGCCTTTTCCCATGCGTTCAAACGCGAGCTGGGCCGCAGCCCGGCCCATTTCAGGGCCTCGGGAGGAGTCAATGAAGTGTAGCGATTGGCGAGCGAACCAAACTCAAAACGAAGCACGCGTGACCATGACCGGTGCGATGCGTTCGAGAACCTTGGTCTCGTCTTTACCCGATGCGATTTCCCGAATCCAGCGAACCGCAGACAATGCGATACGATCCATATCCTGCTGAATCGTCGTCATCGGCGGATCGGTCAATTCACCTCGCTGAGCGCCGTCATAACCGATCAAGCCAACCGTGTCGGGCACCGCCACCCGTTGATAGGCCAGGACCTCGAGAAAGTTAGTCGCGAGCCGACCATCTGTCACAAAATAACTTCCGCTTGCCGGGATTTTTTCGAGATAAGCCTGAACCTTGAGTGCGATTTCAAAGGAACTGCGGCTCCACTCGATCGGCACCAAGGTGATGGATTCGATCGACCGGCCACCCTCCAGCCAAGTCTGGCGAAATCCATCGATGCGCGCGCCGACACGAGGGTTGTTTTCCGAACCCGCGTGATAAACCATAACCGCCTCGCGCGAGCCTTTCCTGAGCATCGCCTCGGCGGCGATCCGCCCGCCCAGATGGTGATCCGTCACGATATTCGCCTTGTAGAGATCGCTGTAATTGGCATCGAGGCCGATTACCGGAACGGGAAACTTCTCAAACGTCTTAAGGAAGGCACGACTACTATCACTATCCATCATCAGGATATCACAACTTTCCCACACCGAGGCCTCCGGCGCCTTGCCCAAGGGCAGCAGGTCGATATGCAGGTCGATATTGTTATAACGACACTCCCGGCTCAAGGCATCGGCAAGCCGGCGGAAACCGGAGAAGTAGATGTAACCCTCGCCCGAAAAAACCGCCTTCACCCGGATAGAACGGAGGATGCGGCTATAAAGCTTTTCTGATACCGTGTAGCGCTTGTTCGGCAACACCTCCAGCCACTCCTCTTTTTGCAGCTGACGGAGGGCCCGCCACACGGCATCCCGCGTGATCTCAAAATGTTCGGACATCTTGCGCACCGTGGGCAAACGCTCGCCCGGCCCAAGTCGGTTCGAGCGAATGAAATGCTTTATCTGATCGCTCGCCGCATCGCGTCGATTCGCTTCAGGACTAATCGAAAGCGGTCGCTCGATGTTGGTAATGGCAGACATATTCGTATTATAAATAGGTGTAATACCTGGGCTCGAAATCAAGATTAAAGCATGAAATTTGAATATCCGATTTGACAATCAGACAATTTACGGACAAAACTTAAATTATTCAGTTCCCCATCTTGAGAACCCCACCTCAATTCCCTGTTGTTACCGCCCCTCTAAAAACGCACCCTAAACTCGCCTGGTTAACACACATTGACGCAAGCGGACGTTTCTCAATCAAACGTCAATCAAACACAGGCGGCGCACTGGGCTCCCAAACCAAAATTTCGCAGAAATCCTAAACCCGTCATGAAACGGCCCACCCGACTACCCACCTGCGAACGCGTCCTCTACGGAGCCGACTACAACCCGGATCAATGGCTGAACGACGAAGCCGTCCTGCCGGAAGATATCGTGCTCATGCGAAAGATCCACGCCACCTCGGCCTCGATCGGGATCTTCTCCTGGACCGCCCTGCAACCCGGCCCCGGGGTCTATACTTTTGAATGGCTCGACGCCACCCTGGAGCGCTTCTCGAAGGCAGGTCTGTCGGTGTTTCTCGCTACCCCGAGCGGCAGCAAACCGATGTGGCTCTCCGAACTCCACCCCGAGATCCGTCGCGTTGGTCGCGACGGTCGCCGCGAACCCTCCGGCGGGCGGCACAACCATTGCCCCACATCCCCTGTATTTCGCAATGCCGCCCGGCACATCAACCGCGAGCTGGCCTTGCGCTACGGCAGGCATC
>JBEGTN010000280.1:0-5867 GCA_041179405.1 Verrucomicrobiota bacterium | reverse complement strand
GGGCGGTAGTTTTCGCGGTCATAGCTGTGGGTGACGGCGGGCGCGGCGGCGGGACGCGAAGGGCGGGCGCGCTGGCGTTTTTTCCACTGGTCGAGACGCTGGCGGGCCTTGGCGTGGATGAGCTCGATCTTGGGGCGGTCCACCTTCTCCAAGGTGACTCCGGGCTCGGAGGCGTGGACCTGGGTTTGCAGACTCGCGTGAAAGGCATCGAGCGAGGTTTGCTGGAGATCGATCGTCTCGGGCAGGGCGACACCGTAGAGCGTCTTGAGGTGGTGACGCAGCGCGGGATTCACCTCGGCCTCGCCGGAAGTCGGCGTGAGCACGTAGGCGTCGCGCACGCCTTTGCGCTTCACCAACTCGACGGGCAGCAGAAGAAGCGGCGAATGGATGCGCTCCTCGGGAGTCTCCTTGAGGTTGTGCCAGCGCAGGAAACACAGCACGAGGCGGAGCTGGGCGAAGCCATATTCGGCGCGGTCGCGGCGAGAGTCGGCGATGATCTTGTCGAGGACGCCCGGGATGTAGGGCGCATCCTCGAGGCGCAGGTATTTGCCGAGCGACACGGGCTGGCTTTCGCTCAGGGCGTCGGCGAGCTCGGGATGCCAGAGGAACAACTGTTCGCGCCGGATGCTGCGCACATCCAGCACCAGCGGCACGGAGGCCACGGTGAGGTTGATCATCTGCAAGGTGGGCTTGAAATAGATCAGGCGATTACGCCGGGAGATCTCGAAGAGGCGGTCGCGCAGGTTTTCCTGGATGAGCCGGCGGCGGTCGGCGGTGGCGCCGGCCTTGATGGCGGAGAGATCCAGGTCGAGCGGCTGATCGCGGTAGTTTTCCAAGGTGCGCAACAATTGCCCGAGATCCTGGGCGCGTTTGTGGCGGTTGAGCTCGGTCATTTGCACGATGACGCGGGCGATCACGGGATGCAGGCGGCGGTTGAGACCGAAGAGATTCTCCCGGTGCGCGGCGAAGCGCTCGACGTCGTCGAGTTCGTGGAAGTCCAGCCCGCAGACGAGGCTGGCCAGGAGCATGCCCAGCGAAAAAATATCGGTGACCGGATCGTGGTGGCCGACGGTGTGTTCCCACGCGGAGTAACCCGGGAGATAAGCGGGCGCGGCGAGGGATTCGGGCGAGGCGCAGACATCCAGCCGCGCGTGCTCAAGGAGGCCCTCGTCGAGGTCGGTGGTGCGGCGGGATTCGCCGACGACATCGACCGCGTGGTTTTGGGCGCCGAGCAGCGCGGCGACGCGTGATTCGTTGCGGCGGGGGGCGGCGAAGCTATCGGGTGCGACGGCGAGGTCACCGGCATCGGTCACGAGCAAGGCGGTGGTGCCGCACAAGGGGGCAACTTGCCCGTGTTCGTGGGCGACGGAAATCTGGCGGAAAAGCGGAAGCAACAGGGAAAGCGCGTCGTCGATTTCAAAACCGCCCTGGTCGAAACCTTGGCGGAGACGAGCGAGGAAGGGGTTGGAGCTGCCGGAGGAGGACGTTGGGTTCATGCGCTTTTCTCCGCGAGCGTGAGCAGGTCAGTGATGCGCGGCTTCAGTTTGGAAAGCTCGCGGGCGGGGATGCCGAGTTCCTTGGTCACGAGTTTTTCGACGTGGGCGGAGATGCCGAGTTCCTCGGCCCAGCGGAGCGCGGCGGCGAGCGGGATTTCCTCCAAATCGCGGTCGAGATGGGCGAAGTCGAGGAGCAGGTAGGCGAAGTAGGTTTTGAGCAGGCCGCGAGTGGCGCGAAGATCCGGGACGAGGGCGGCGTCCTTCTCTGCGGCGGGTTTGAAATCGGGAAAAAACAAACGGGCGTGGGCGAGGACGGGGTCGCTGTGAAACCAGCGAGGCAGGAGGAGTTGTTCGAGAAAGCGGCGGGTGAGCCGGGTGATCTGGTGCTGGCCGCCGAGGTCGAGGGTATCGAGGCCTTGATCGCCGGCGATCAAGGCGCCGATCGCGGAATCGGCCGCGTCGCCTTGCCGCGTCCAAAGCGAAAGCGCGTGGGCGCGGATGAAGGACTCGGGATGCGAAAGCTCCTCGGTGGTGACGCGACCCTTGGCGAAAATCTCGGCGGCCTGGGCGAGGTAGTTTTCCCCGCTCACCTGGGCTAGTCCGGTGCCGATTTTGACCAGGGCGGAAACGACAGCGGAGAGATTTTGCGTGACCTGCGCGGCGCCGCGGTCGGCGAAGATCTCGGTGTGCAGACGATACCGACGGGCGGTCTCGTGATGCACGGAGTGGGCTTGGGCATCGTTGGCGACGGCATGGAGCACGCGGTCGGCGATGAGAAACTCCTCGCACTCCATCTGCCACAAAAGGTGGTGTGCAAGTTCATGACCAAGCACCGAGGTAAACTCCACGGGATCGAGTAGTGTGGTGATCGGGCCGCTGAGGACGATGTGCGCCTCGCCGGGCAGGTAGTAGATCGCGGCGTTTGGAGACGTGGAGCCGGTTTGCGCCTGATAGAGCGAGACCGGAATGGTAAGGCCCAAGGCACGGGCGGCGGAGGCGGCTTGTTCGTGAAGCAAAGGATGGCTTTCGAGCGTGAGCCGGTAGGTGGATTTGAGGAGGCTGAGGCGAAGCTCTTCGGCGTGGTTTTCGCGAGCGCGGGCCGAGACGAACCACTGCCACAGCTCGCGCTCCTCCGACTTTAGGTAATCTCTGATTTCTCGATGATAAGACTGAGGAAGCAGGATGGGCTCGTTCATGTAGGTCGACGGGAATAGAGGAGGCATCAGACAACGCCGTCAAAACCTGAGACGAGGGTATCCCGCTGGGTGAAAACGATCAAACACCGCTTCCCCCTGATGTGGCTCTTCGCTCCGGCATTCGGACGTGGCGTGAGCGCGGCACGCTCCGGGCTGTCGGGCTTAGGTGAGGCGGTGGGCGAGCGCGACGCGGTGGGTCCAGTCTTCGGCGACCCCAGCTTGGGCGGCGAACTCGGGCCAGCGGCGGAGGGCGGCGGCCACGGCGGCGATGACGGCCTTGGCGCGGGTGGTTTTGAGGCCGGCGGCGCGGGCGGCGACGAGCAGGTCGGCGGCGGCGAAGCCGTCGGTCTTGCCCGCGAGCGTCATCTGGTGGCGCGCGGTCCATTGGCCGTCGGGATTGTAGCTGTAGGTCACATCGTAGGCGGGCGCGAGCGACCAGCGGCCGGACTGGTCCATGAGGAAGGCGATGTTCTTGGTGTGGTCGTCCTGGTTGCGCGCGAGGACGTTGAAGACGGCGCGGCGGAACAGCTCCTCGAGCGCGACGGGCGGGAGGCCGAGGGCGCGAGCCACGGCGAAGGCCTGCTCGTAGGAGTAGGCGCCGGCGGCGTTGAAATCGTAGTGGGCGAGGCCGCACAGCGTCTGCATGTGCAGCTTCCTCGGGCCGGCTGCGGCGGGGCGATCAAAGCGGCGCGTCATGAAGTGGGCGCGGCCGTTTTCCTCGAAGAGGCGACAGTCGGTCATCTCGATGCCGGCGGCGCGGGCCATGAGATGATAGGCGTATTCGAGGCGACCATACCCCTGCGGGTCGGCGAGGGCCTCTTTGTCACGATTTTCGGATACACCATCGAATTTCAAGAGCCAGTGCTCGAAACCGGGCGGCGCGTCCACCTGGCCGGAGCGGAACTCGCTGGTGACGGGATTCCACGCGACGACGGCCTTGGCGCGGGCGCCGCCGGCCGAGGTGCCGACACGGAGGATGTCGCGCAAGGCGGCGGCATGGGCGGTATCGGCCTCGGCGTCCTCACCCGGTGCGGGGGCGGTGGCGAGGCCGGCCTTGCGGGCGAGGGCCTCGTTGGCGAGGCGCACGAGGGCGGCGATCTGCACTGGGGCGGCGACATCGCGGCCACCGCGCAGGGCGGGGCGAAACTCCAGCGCGCCCAAGCCGCGCGCGCCGAGGTAGCAGAGACGCTCGACCGGGTTAAAATCGGCGGCGGCGCGGCCCTCGCGGGCGAGCCATTGATCGATGAGCAAGTTGCCGAAGCGGTCCGGCAGCGCGTCGGCGATGAGACCGGGCAGGCCGCGAAAACTGCGCGCGGGCAATTCGGGAAACTCAAACACGCCGGCACGCAGCGGCATGGTGAGCGGTGCGATTGCCATGCCGCTCCCGAGGAAATCAGCCGCGTATTCAAAGCCGCCCAACTGGCGTGCAGGATCCCACGCGATCGCGCCGATGACGCGATCCCAGAGGATGATTTCAGCCAGGGTGGCGGGCGAGGGCATGCGAGTGAGAGGCGTCCAAATTAGGCGTTCGGCCCCCAGGTCCAGGGCTTGGCGCTCTCCTCCAAGGCGTCGGCCGGCTTGCGACGACCACTGGCGCGGCGGCGCTGCTTGCCCGCCAGACGGACGAGCTGGATGGGGCTCGGTCCTGGCACAGGGAGGAAATTATCCAGCTGATTGATCAGGCCCAGGCCACGGAGCAGGGCGATGAGCGTGAGCATGGTGCCGCCGTGTCCGGTCTCGATGTTGGTGATGGTCTTGCGGGCGATGCCGGTTGCGGCGGCTAACTCGGCTTGGCTGAAGTTTTGGTTGAGCCGGTGGGCTTGAAGGCGGGCACCTAAATCACGCTGCCAGGCTACATCGGTTTTTGTTATATCAGTCACAATGGCTAAAAGAATGCCCCTTAAAGCCATTTTTGCAACTACGGAGTAATCTTATGCTTTATAAATAGTTTTATTTTGTGGGTCAATTTATGCGCACTAAGTCAATAAATAGACGTTTTGAGTAATAAAGGTTTCGCTAACTATTTTTAACTTTGGTCGTAATCGAGGTAGGAGCCGAGCCACTTTTCGTGCTCGGCGAGGGGGACGCCGGTGCGGGCGGCGTAGTCGGTGAGTTGGTCTTTGCCGAGTTTGCCTACGGCGAAGTATTTCGAGTCGGGATGGTTGAAATAGAAGCCGCTGACGGAGCTGGCCGGATACATGGCGCAGCTTTCGGTCAGGTGGATGCCGATTTCGCGCTCTACCGGGACGAGATTCCAGATCTGCGGCTTGTGGCGGTGGTCGGGGCACGCGGGGTAGCCGGGGGCCGGGCGGGTGCCACGATACTTTTCGTGGATGATGTCGTAGGGGCTCAGGTTTTCCGTGAGGCCGAAGCCGCTGAGGTCGCGCTCCTTCTTGTGGAAGAACTCGGCCATCGCTTCGGCGATGCGGTCACCGAGCGCTTGCACCATGATCGCGTTGTAGTCGTCGCCGGCGGCTTTGAATTCGTGGGAGAAGGTTTCCACGCCCGGACCGGCGGTGACGGCGAATTGGCCGAGGTAGTCGGCGCGGCCGGAGGACTTGGGCGCGATGTAGTCGGCGAGGCAGTGGTTGAACTGGTCGGCGGGTTTTTCGAGCTGCTGGCGCAGGAAGTGAAACGTGTGCAGGACCTGCGTGCGGGATTCGTCGGTGTAGATTTCGACGGAGTCGCCGACACTGTTGGCGGGCCAGAAAGTGAGCACGGCCTGCGGTTGGAAACGGTTCTCGACGATGATGCGCTCGAAGAGCGCTTTGGCGTCGTTGAAGAGTTTGGTGGCTTCGACGCCGACGACCTCGTCGGTGAGGACTTTGGGGTAGCCGCCGGCGAGTTCCCACGTGCTGAAGAAAGGGCTCCAGTCGATAAACTCGCGGTCGAGCAGCTCGCGGACGGAGGCGTCGCGGAAAACTTGGGTGCCGAGGAAGGAGGGTTTTGGGATGTCGATCGCGGACCAATCGAAGGGCTGGGCGCGGGCACGGGCGTCTTCGATGGAGAGGAGCGGCTTGCGCTCGCGGCGGTTGGCAAAAGCTTCGCGCGACCTTTCCTGCTTGGCACGGATATCGGCGACGTAGGCGGGTTTGTTGTCGGTGCTGAGCAGCTGCGAAACGACGCCGATGACGCGGGAGGCGTCGAGCACGTGGATGACGGGCTCGGAGTAGTG
>JBEGTN010000279.1:0-8349 GCA_041179405.1 Verrucomicrobiota bacterium | reverse complement strand
CAGCACGTATTACATTGTCATACACATGAACGATGAAGTGCTTACCCTGCGCCTGCCCAAGGGCAGCCGCACCCGCCTCACCCAGCTGGCCAAGCGCAAACGCCAAAACCTCAGCCAATACGTGCGCGACGCCATCGACGCCAAGCTCTGGATCGACGCGCTCGACGAGACCTCCACGCTCGCCGCCCCTCGCGCCGCCGCCCTCGGCATCCAGACCGAGGAAGACGTTTTTAAGCTCTTCTCCTGACTCCGCCCCGGCGCCCGTCTCGCTTGAAGCTCGTTCTCGATACCAACGTCCTGCTCTCCGCCATCCTCGTGCCGGGCTCCTGCCGCGAGTTGCTTAAGGGCCGCGCCCTCGCCCACGACTGGTTCACCTCCCCCGGCCTGCTCGCGGAACTCGCCGAAAAACTTTCCGGCAAACTCGCCTTCGATCCCGAGCGCACCCCTCTCTACCTCGTGTATCGCCAACGCGCCCGCCTCGTCACACCCGAGCCCCTGCCCGCCCCCGTCTGCCGCGATCCGGACGACGACCTCGTGCTCGCCACCGCCATCGCCGCCGAAGCCGACCTCATCATCACCGGCGACAAGGACCTGCTCACCCTCGGCACCCACGCGGGCATTCGCATCCGCTCCCCGCGCCAGTTCTCCGACGCTCCCCTCGCCTGATCCACTTGGCCCTTTGAGCATCAGCGCTGTGTCGGTTCCTTTCCTTGGCACACCCCTATTTTCCCATGAACAAAAGCATCCCAAAAAACACGATCTGTCTCTGGTTTGAAAAGGACGCGGAGGAGGCCGCACGATTTTACGCGGCGACTTTTCCGGACAGCCAGGTGACCGGCGTGCACCACGCGCCGAGCGACTATCCCATGGGCAAGGCGGGGGACGTCCTCACCGTCGAGTTCACCGTGCTCGGCATCCCCTGCATCGGCCTGAACGGCGGACCGCTCTTCCCGCACAGCGAGGCATTTTCCTTCCAGGTCGCGACGGATACGCAGGAGGAGACCGACCGTTACTGGAATGCCATCGTGGGCAACGGCGGCGCGGAAAGCTCCTGCGGGTGGTGCAAGGACCGCTGGGGACTCAACTGGCAGATCACCCCGCGCACGCTCACCGAGGCGCTGGCCGCCGGCGGCGCCGAGGCCAAGCGTGCTTTCGAAGCGATGATGGAGATGGGCAAAATCGACATCGCCAAAATCGAAGCCGCCCGCCGCGGCTGACCCCGCTTTAGTCGAAGACCTTCACGCCGCCCTAAGAAACAGCGCCGATCTGAAGGGTTGTAGCGTGGAGAGAGCAGCGAAGCGATAACCCGCAAACGCTGCCCCCCTTCATCAAACCACGTGAGCGGTTTTGATTCACTACTCTCATCCCTGCGAGGTCGCCCTGAAGGGCGATCCATCTCCGCTACGCTCTGTCCCGGACACCGCTTACCGAGTCTCAGTTCTTTCGGTTTGGTTTCAGCAGAGGTCATTGCGTCCAAGCCGCTTTCAGCGGCCATGTCCACAGGCTTATATTGGCCTTCATCGCCATCCCATAGCGTGAGCGCAAGGGGGTGCTGAGCGCGCTTTACCTGGGGAAGAACGCGGCGAGGCAAAAACAGCGAGGCAAGATTTTGAGGATTGGCGGCGGGGTTCCTTATGAGAAATTACGCGGGCTGTCTCAATGAGATGGGACTCGAAGCCGGGCAGTTCCGTCTGGCGGGGCGAGTTCATCCATCGGAAGGCACCCCCGGCTGTCCCATAGCGGCGAAGCAAATCCGTCAAGTCCCTCACCTGCCAGAGCGCGGCGCGAATAAACGACTTATTTTATTTATAGAAAGAATGTTATGCTCAATCCAGCCACGGCAAATGCGGGTTATAGAGTCAAACCAGCACACCGCACCGCTGGCGACGTGCTCGCGCTAAACGGATATAAAAACCATGCCCGCCGGGCTCCTCTTGTTGTTTCGCAGGCCTGACATGAAGCCTTGAGCAAGGCTGCCAGTCGACAGACTCAACGGAAATCGAATACCTTACACGAAACGGCTTGCCTGCGTTCCTCTGCACCGTGAGTCTGCACGCGCTCGTGTATTTTGCACGGGCGTTTTTATCTTCGCTTAACACTGATCGCCAGCTTGATTTAGCTAGCTCTCCCGCATGGACGAGACCCCTCCGCAAACGCCTGACAACGGGCTCAACAAGCTCGATTTATCGCAGCTTCAAAGCTTTAGTTTCGGGACCTCCTGGGTCCAAGAAAAGCAAGCTCCCGGTGGCGCGCCTCGCCCCGAACGTGAAAGGCGCGATGACCGCCCCAGACGTGAAGGCGATGCGCCTCCACGTCGTGATCGGCGTGATTTCAAGCGCCCCGCCGCCGGCCCCGGTCAGTCTCCCGAAGGTGGTGGCGGCCAAGCGCCTTCCTTTGCCCCTCGCGGTGATCGTCCTGCCGGTCCCTCCCCTGGTGTCGCCCCCCGTGGCGAACGTCCTCGCTTCGAGGGTCGTGGCGATCCGCGCGGTCCGCGTCGTGATGGCTCCGGTGCTCCGGGCGGCCCCGGCGGTGGTCGGCCTGATTTCCGCGGCCCGCCCCGCGAACCGGCCGGTCCCTATATCAGCCCCTATTTCGGCGTCACATTTTATCCAGAGGACCAGAGCTTCAGCGCACTCGCGCAAGCCATCCGCAAGTCTTGCCGCACCTTTGAACTGTTCTACATTGCGAAATCAGTCGTCGATAAAAACGACCGTTTCGTAGCTGTGGTCCAGCGTCTCGATCCGTCTGCTCGCCCCGGTGACGCGGCCCCGGCCCAACCGGCTGCCAAGGCCGCCCCGTTCTTCATCTCGGTGCCGGACGGAGTCCCCTTCGAAAACGAGGAAACCGCGATCAATCACGTGATGGAAAAACATCTTGGCTCTTTCTTCGATGTCTCAGACGTCGAGATCGACGCCCCCAAGGGCAACTTCCAGGTGATCAACCGCTGCCCAATCACCGGCACACTGCTCGCCCCGCCCAACTATCACCGTTACCTGCAAATTCTCCAGCAGCACCATGCTGCCAACGTCCGAATTCCCTTCGAGGCCTACAAGGCACGGGTGGAGTCGGTGCGCGAGCCCGAGCTGATCGCCCAGTGGCTGGAGAAGATGAAAAAGGCCACCCGCTACACACTGAAATCCAAGGCACCGGCCGTCGTCACGCCTGCCGCAGCCGAGCCCGCCTCGCCTACCGAGCCCGCGTCTGAGGCCGCGCCTGCCGCCGAGTCCGCACCAGCCGCCGAAGCGCCCGCCGCGCCCGCTGCTGACGCTCCAGTCGCCCTCTATTTTGATTCGTTGGAGGATGCCCGCCAGTATTTGCTCAACGCAGCCCGCGAGAAAATCGTGCGCTCAGTCGAGCAACTCCGGTTCCCCGGCCGTATACTGGACACCATTCCGGCCGGCAGCGAACTGCGCCGCGCGGTCGAGGGCGCCCTCGAGCGCCAGCGCCGCTTCCCGCTCGACACCGCGAACGCCTTGCGCGGCCGCCTTCGTCGCGAGAGTTTCACGATCTTCAAAAAGGGCTCCAAGGGCATCAGCTATGTCTGTGCCGTGAAACGCCGCTTCCGCGTTCCTGGCCAGTCCTTCTCCGACTCGCTCAGCGCATTGATCAACCTGATCGAAAAACATCCGATGGTGAAGGAAAGCGAGTTGCCCGAGAAACTGCTCGGTATCGCTCCGCGCACAGCGCCCGTCGAGGGTGCCGAGGCGGTGACCTACTCCGCCGAGGAACAAGCCAAACTGCTCAAACTCAAGGGCGACCTGCGATACCTCGTCAAAGAGGGCTACGTCACCGAGTTCGTCGATGGCAGCCTCTTCACCCCGGCCCCCATGGTCGAGTCGAAGAAGCGCGAGATCGAGGCGACCGACGTCGATCCGGACAACTTCCCGGAGGCGCCCGCCGCCAAGCCGGTCGCAGCCCCGGAAGCCAAGTCAGAGGCTCCTGCCGCTTCGCCGGAAGTGACGTCGACCGACACCGTGGCTGACGCCGCCCCCGCCGAGGCCGCCCCAGACGCTCCGGAAACGCCTCCGGCAGCCTGAGCCTGAGCGCATCACTATCGTTAATTCTAAGCCCCGCCGCCACTGTGCAGCGGGGCTTTTTTATGTGCGGTGAATTCCTTTTCACCCGGCGCGTAACGTCCTTCAGCGCAGGCGCAACGTGTGGCGCTCGCCGGCGGTGATTCCGAGTTCGAAGTGCAACGCATCGGCGGGCAGCCAGGCCGCGACTTTTTCCGGCCACTCGACCACCAACCACCACGGCGGCACCAAAAAGTCGTCGATCATCAGCCCCTCCAATCCGTCCGCACCGTCCAATCTATAAGCATCGAGGTGAACGAGGGTCTTACCTTCGTGACGATGCAGCGTGAAGATAGTGAAGGTCGGACTCGTCACCGACTCCTGAATACCCAGACCGCGAGCGAGCCCCTGGGTAAAGGTCGTCTTGCCCGCACCGAGATCGCCGTGCAAGGCCAGCACCGTGCCGGGAGGCAGCTCCAGGGCGAGCCGTCGCGCCAGTGCCTGCGTTTCGGCGGCGGAGGCGGTGCAAACGCCGTTTCGAAGTTCGGAAAGGACTGATGTCATCGGACGTAAGCGCTCAGGACTTAAGGTGTTCAAAGCCCGAGTAGGCGGAAAGATCGATCGCGCCGGAGAGCGGCGTGCCGCGTCCGGCGAGTTGCCCGATCACAGTCAAAGGCACGCGGGGGAATGCACGCCGCCAGGCCGCGAGCAGTCGAGCGGCTGCGGGAGCACCTCCGCGCAGGGTGAAAAGCAATTCGTAGTCCTCTCCGTCTGTAAGCGCGGCACGAAGATCGGCGCCGGCACGACGTGGGATGACTTCGCCAAACAACAGGGGCCTGCTCCCCGCAGGCGTGAGCGCATGGATGTCCTTCGCCAGTCCGTCGCTCAAATCCAGCATGGCGGTGACTTCCGGACGACGAACCAGCCATGCGCCTTCGGCGAGCCGTGGACTGAAACGACAGTGATGCCGGCTCGGGAGACTGCCCCCGAGCACGCCAGTCACTGCTATAAAATCGCCGATTTGCGCCCCCGTGCGAGTGAGGGCACGGGAGGAGGTCGTCTCCCCGATCAAAGTGAGCGTGGCAACGAGCCCCCCGCGATGCGTGGCGATGTCTCCGCCTACGATTGGCAGCTCGTGCGCACGGGCGACGGCGGCGAGTCCGCGATAAAAAGCCTCCAGCCAATCGAGACGGGTGCGTGGATCGAGAGCCAGGGCGATGACGGCGGCGCTTGGTCGCCCCCCCATGGCGGCGATGTCGCTCAGGTTGCGTTTAAGCAGCTTGGCGCCAGCCTCGCGCGGCGTCACGGCGTCGTCAAAATGCTCGCCGTAGATCACGGGATCGACGGTCACGAGTGGAGCGCGACGAGAGGTGGGGACTGGCAGCACGGCACAATCATCGCCCATGCCCGCCGGGGCGGCAGGGGCCACGCGACCGAGCCAGCGTCGCATGGAGGTGATCAACTTTTGCTCGCCGAGGGCGGCCACTGTTTCGGCTCGGATTTCAGAAAATGGATGCACGTTTAGTTCAGAAAGGAAACCAATTGCTGGAACGCGGAACGCAACTCGGCATCCGAGGTCGGAAACCCCGCCAGCACCAATACGAGGGTATTTAGATTAAACAGCGAGTGGGCGATCATGGTCACGGCGGGGTGTCCGCTTCGCTCGTAGGAAAGTGAAAAAACGATGCTCAGCACCATCAGCGGCACGAGCACGGAGACAGAGCCATGTAGCACCGCGAAAGCCAATGCAGGCAGAAGCAAAGCGAGCGAGCGAGCGATGCGCCCACGCAACCAGCGAAAAAGTCCCACGCGAAAAAGCAGCTCCTCGGCGATCGGCGCGCAGACCAAGGCAAACCCGATCATCGCGGAGAGAGACACCCAGTCACCGCGCTTGGCGAAGAGTGCCACGATGTCCTGTGGCGGTGCGTCTACACCCAATAACTCAAGAAAACTCTGCCACAACAGGCTCGCCAGCCAGACCGCCGGCAGCACGACGAGAAAAGTAAGGAAGCCGTCTCGCACCACGGCAAACCCCGCAACCGGACCCTGCGTTACCGGAGCGGCATCCGGCAAAGCGAGCCTCGTCCGAAGATGCCAGAACCAAGCATGCGCAAGACCGGCTACTAGACCCAGTTGAAAACCAGCGGCGACCAGAACATGGAAAAAACCCATGCTGCCATCGACGGGCGGCGGCCAGTAACGCTTGCCCACCATGACCAGCACCACCTGAAGCATGATCGCGCCACCGAAGGCGAAGGCTCCCGCGAGGAATATTTCGGAGAGTCGAAAGGGCGAGGCCGTTAGCCTGGCCGGGGCAAGACCGAGCAGACGTCGCCCCAAGGCGCGAGGATTGCGCAGCAGCAAAAAACAACCGCTCAGGACAAGCAGCGCCTCAAGGAAGACGAGTCCGGTTAACAGAGGCGTTAGAACGAATTCAGATGAGGATATTGGCGTGGAAGCAGGCACGGAAGCAGAAGGCAAAACGACGGGATGGCCTTTGGCGAGCGTGAGGCGCAGTGACGAGCCAAACCCGCTCCCCTACCCCTGGGCATAACTGGAGCCTGCAACCGCAGGGCGCTTGGCATTACTTGCCCGCCGACCTCTTTGCGACCCAAGCCTCATACTCTGCGCGAGGCATGAAGCGCAAGGACGCCGAGTTGATGCAGTAGCGCAGCCCCGTCGGTTGCGGTCCATCGGGAAACACATGACCCAGATGCGCCCCATCCACGGTGGAATGCACTTCGTCGCGTATCATTCCATAACTCGTATCCCGCGTAACACCGACAAATCGTCCTTCGATAGGTTTTGAGAAACTTGGCCAGCCAGTTCCGCTTTCAAATTTATCACGGCTATCAAACAAAGGGGTGTCGCTGCACACCGAGAAATAAACTCCATCCCGGTGGTTGTCGTAATACTCGTTTTGAAATGGCGGCTCGGTGCCCTGCTGCCGGGCAACTTTATACTGTATCGGTGTAAGTAAGGCCCGCCACTCTTCGTCTGTGCGTTTCACCGCCAGCCCGGCCATGTCGATCACGACATGGCTCGGGAGGCCGCACGCTGATTTGCCGTCCACCGCGCACGCAAATGCGGGGACCTTACCTTCGTCTGATTTCGCGGTCATAACACCATTTTTGACTTCGATGGAGCCCGTATCGACGCCTGCTGCTGCGGTGGCAGCCGATGGTCGGGTCGCTTGCTGAGCCCACACCGCCATCGAGACCACTACTCCCGCCGCCACCCAATACCAATTTTGTTTCATGCCTGTAAGATGCCCTACTCTGTATTTTATTCCAACAATCCTGTGTTTTTGAGCATGCCGCCCCTCAACTTTTCGCTCACAAATGCGCAAAAAATTCCTGAAAACGGCGCCCAATCACCCGGCTTCGCTCCGGCGCGTGCCCTTGGATTTTTGCCAAGCATAAAACCTTCGTCGCGGTATGTAATTTAACTTTCCCCGCCCATGCCAACGTCGTCACTGTTCCGTTTCATTTTCAGCACCCATTTCCCTCATGAGCCTGCCTAACCTCAAAATCTTCACCGGTAACTCGAATCGTCCTCTCGCCGAGGAGATTTGCAAACACATCGGCATTCCCCTCGGGCAGGCAACCGTCACCAGCTTCCCGGATGGCGAATCTTTTGTCCGCATCGAGGAAAACGTGCGCGGTCAGGACATCTATCTCGTTCAGTCCACTTGCACGCCCACCAATCACCACTTGATGGAGTTGCTCATCATGATCGATGCCGCCAAGCGCGCCTCGGCCAAACGCATCACCGCCGTCATTCCCTTCTACGGCTATGCCCGCCAAGATCGCAAGGACCAGCCTCGCGTCCCCATCACCGCCAAGCTCGTCGCGGACCTCCTCACCTCCGCCGGAGCACACCGTGTGCTCACCATGGACCTGCACTCCCAGCAGATTCAGGGCTTTTTCAATATTCCCGTAGACCACCTTTTCGCATCTCCGGTCATCTTTAAATATCTCGAAAAATTCCGGGTCGAAAACCTCGTTGTCTGCTCGCCCGATGTCGGCGGCATGAAGATGGCGGCCGCCTACGCCGGCGCGCTCGGCACCGGACTGGGCATGGTTTGGAAAAAGCGCACTTCCGCCACCACGGTCGAAACGGTCAACATCGTGGGCGACATCGTCGGCAAGGACGTGCTCATCGTCGACGACATCACCGAAACCGCCGGCACTCTCGTCAACGCCGCCAAACTACTCCGTGCCAATGGCGCCAAGTCAGTCCGCGCCGCCGTCTCGCACGCCTTGCTCTCCGCCATGGCCTACGAGCGTCTCGGCGGCGGAGACATAGATGAGCTCATCACCACAAATTCCATTCC
>JBEGTN010000278.1:0-4855 GCA_041179405.1 Verrucomicrobiota bacterium | reverse complement strand
GCGGCTACCTCACGGCAAACTGGGCACTCTACAAGGCACAGAATGAAATCGCCTCGGTGTGTGTTTCAGCAGGCGTCCGAGTGACTCTGTTCCACGGACGTGGCGGCTCCATTGCCAGAGGCGGCGGACCGGCCGCCAAAGCCATCCTGGCCCAGCCCGTCGCACTGCGTGACGGTGGCATTCGCGTCACCGAGCAGGGCGAGGTGCTCTCCACTCGTTATCACGACCCCGAGCTCGCCCATCGTATTCTTGAGCAGATGACCTACGGAGTGCTCCTGGGTATCCACGCCGCTGAAAATCCCGCGCCCGTCCCCGCCGCCTGGACAGAGGTGCTTGAGTCGATGAGCGCGGCTGGTTTCGAAGCCTACAAAAAACTGGTTCATGATGATCCCGAGTTCATCGCCTTCTGGAAGGAGGCCACCCCGATTGACGAAATCAGCAACCTCAAGCTGGGTTCGCGCCCGACCTTTCGCCGTGCCACCCAAAGCGTAACCGACCTGCGCGCCATACCTTGGGTTTTTTCATGGATGCAGAGCCGGTTCAACTTCCCCGGTTGGTATGGTCTCGGATCGGCGCTGGAACCGGTGCTCAAGCGAGGCCGTGCCGGTAGAGAACTCCTTCGGGAGATGCACGCGAAGTGGCCGTTCTTCCAAACCCTGATCGACAATGCGCAGCTCACCATGCGCAAGGCGGATATGGGTATCGCCCGCTTATACGCGTCCCTCGTTTCGGATGCGCGAGTGCGGCAAAAGATACTCACGATTCTCGAGGCAGAGTTTGCCCGCACCGAGGCGGCCATCCTCTCGGTAACCGGCCAGCGCCAGCTGCTCGGACGTGAAACCGTGCTTCGTAAATCAATCGAACTCCGAAACCCGTATATTGATCCGCTTAACTATCTACAGGTCGAGATGCTCCGCCGTTTGCGATCAGGCAGTCTCGAAAAAGCGGAGGAAGATGCGACCCGTTCAGTCGTCGAACTGACAATCAACGGCATTTCCGGCGGTTTGAAAAATACCGGATAATCGCGGGTCGCCAGCGCGCATTTTTTCACTTTGGCTATCGCCAGTAAGACGGGATTCGTATCGCCCCTACTCGGCGAGGATTCCGTTTTCCAGTAAAACACCATGATCCTAAGCCCCGAAGAACTAGCCTCCTTCACCGGTGCGACCTGCGCCCAACCACATAGCCTGCTTGGCATGCATCTCGCCAAAGTAGGGCGAGCAAACGGAATCGTAGTTCGTGCCTTTATATCCGACGCGGTTTCATGCGCGGTGGTTGATGTTGGGTCCGGTCACATTGAGCCGATGGAGAAACTGCATGAGAGCGGTCTGTTCGAGCTCTTCCAGCCCAAGCGCAAGGAACACTTCACCTACCAACTGCGAGTCACCCGCGGCAACGGGGAGATACGTCAGTTTCATGATCCCTATCGTTTTTTGCCTGCGCTCAGTGATCAGGATTTGTATCTTTTTAACGAAGGTAACGAACACCGTATCTACGAAAAACTAGGCGCTCATCTTCGTGTGCTCGACGGAGTCTCAGGAGTCTCCTTTTCGGTCTGGGCACCGAGTGCAGCCCGCGTCTCGGTAGTGGGTAATTTTAATACGTGGGATGGACGTTACCACCCGATGCGGCCGCTGGGAGCATCCGGGGTTTGGGAATTGTTCATACCCGGCCTGGGCGAAGGCGAACTCTACAAGTTTGAATTGCGCACTCAAACAGGCGATATCACCGTAAAAACCGATCCCTACGGGACCCGTTTCGAGGCTCCGCCCGGAAATGCCTCCATCGTCTGCAACACGCGCAAGCATCAATGGGGCGACGCAGTCTGGATGGATCGCCGCCGTTCCCAGTCTGATCGACTGGATCGCCCAGTCTCCGTCTACGAAGTTCACCTCGGCTCCTGGAAGCACAAACTCGCCGACGCAAATCGCCCGCTCACCTACCGTGAGCTCGCGCCCGCACTCGCCGATTACGTTGTCGAGATGGGCTTCACGCATGTGGAAATCATGCCCGTGGCAGAGCATCCCTTCGATGGTTCATGGGGCTATCAAGTCACCGGGTTTTTTGCACCCACCCACCGCTTTGGACGACCCGAGGATTTTGCGTTTTTCGTCGATCACCTGCACCAGCGCGGCATCGGTGTGATTCTTGATTGGGTGCCCGCCCACTTTCCGCGTGATGCCTTTGCCCTTGCCGAGTTTGATGGCACTCATCTCTACGAGCATAGCGACCCCAAGCAAGGGGCGCACATGGATTGGGGGACCTTGATCTTCAACTTCGGTCGCCACGAAGTCCGCTGCTTCCTCGTTGCCAACGCACTCGCCTGGCTTGACCGCTACCATCTCGACGGCCTGCGAGTCGATGCGGTCGCGTCCATGCTCTACCTCGACTACTCGCGCAAAGAGGGCGAGTGGATACCCAATAAATACGGCGGTCGCGAAAACCTCGAGGCCATGGCCTTTTTGCGCGAAACCAACCGCCTCGTGCATCACTATTACCCCGGCGTTTTGATGATCGCCGAGGAGTCCACCGCGTTCGCCGGCATCACCAAATCGGTTGCCGACGACGGTATCGGCTTCGACTTGAAGTGGAACATGGGCTGGATGCACGACACCCTGCAGTATTTCCAAAAGGATACCTCCCACCGCAAGTGGCATCACAACGACTTTACCTTCGGTGCGCTTTACCAGTATTCGGAAAAGTTCATCACCGTTTTTTCTCACGACGAGGTTGTGCACGGCAAGCGCTCCATGCTGGGTAAAATGCCCGCCGGAGAAATACGGGAGAAAGCCGCGCACCTGCGCTCGCTCTATGCGCACATGTGGGCCTGGCCCGGCAAAAAACTGCTCTTCATGGGCTGTGAATTCGGACAGAGCCGTGAGTGGGCCTACGCCGGCGCGCTCGACTGGCACTTGCTCCAATACATCGATCACGAGGGTATTCGTCTCCTTGTTCGGGATTTGAACCGACTCTACCGCGACGAGCCCGCATTGGGCTGCAATGATCTCAACGCATCAGCGTTCCGCTGGATCAATTGCACCGATGCAGACAACAGCGTGGTCAGTTACCTGCGCCACGATGGCACCGAACGCACGTTTATCGCCGTGGTAGGCAACTACACTCCGGTGGCTCGCGAGAACTACCGCATCGGAGTGCCTCGCCGTGGTTGGTGGCGCGAGTTGATCAATTCCAATAGCGAATACTATGGCGGTTCAGGCCTGGGGAACGGCGGCGGTGTTTCAGCCGAAGACGTTCCTTGGGATGGTTTCGACCATAGCCTCCGCCTCACGCTTCCGCCCCTGACCACCTCGCTATTTAAATGGACGGAGCGAGAAGCGTAAATCGGCCGGCCCTGCATCGGGGCATAGAAAAAGTGTGATGGAATCAACCTCAGCCATTTTTCATGCGGGCCGAGGTTTAAGCGTGTATATGATTCGCATCTGGCTGGCTCTTTTTCTGGTCTGCGCGGTTCTCGCTGGCGCGACACCGCCCGATGCTTCTCGCGTAGTGATTCTGGCCAACTCGACCGATCCCGAGTCGATCGAGTTGGCCAAATATTATGCGGGAAAACGCGGCGTGCCGTCGGATCGTATCATCGTTCTTAAAATGTCTTCAGACGAGGAGATAACCTGGCCCGAATTTGTCTCTACGATCTGGAATCCGCTTTTGCACGCAGGTATCTCCGGACGGTGGATAGATGCAGTGACATCCGAAAAAAACGATGCCTATGGACGATTAAAAATCGCGTCATCCGGGCATTCGATTGAGGCCCTTGTTGTTTGTCGTGGAGTGCCACTGCGAATTGCGCACAGCAAGACCCTGTTTAACGAAGATAGCACACCGCTCAACCGGAACGCCGCGTTTCGTAATAATGGTGCAGCCGTTGATTCCGAACTGGCCTTACTTGCCATGGCTTCGACGCCGATTGACGCCTTCATTCCAAATCCGTTTCTCGCCGACAACCCGGACGAAGCCGCGCTCGCCAACCAGATTATTCCCGTGGGGCGGCTCGATGGCCCTACTTTGGCCGACGCCAAAGGGCTGGTTGATCGCGCAATCATTGCCGAACACACCGGCCTCTGCGGACGTGCTTACATCGATCTGGGTGGCGGACCAGTCAATGAAGGCAACCTCTGGCTGGAGGGTGTTGCGCCCGCTTTGTCCGGACTGGGCTTCGAGATCGATATTGATCGCGATCCCAAGACCCTGTCAGTCGCCTCGCGTTTCGATGCTCCCGTGCTGTATTTTGGTTGGTATGAATGGAACGCCAACGGTCCCTTTACGTCACCGAGTTTCCGTTTCCCCGTAGGCGCCGTTGCCCTGCATATCCACAGCTTTTCGGCCGCGACATTGCGTTCGGGAGATCGTAACTGGGCGGGTCCATTCGTTAGCCACGGAGTAACGGCGACCGTCGGAAATGTTGCCGAACCGTATTTAGGACTTACCCACCAACCACAACTCTTCGCCGCTGCGTTAGTCCGTGGCGAACCACTGGGGCGCGCCGCGCTCTACTCCATCAAGGCGCTCAGCTGGCAGGGTGTGGTCATCGGAGATCCTCTTTATCGACCATTCGTCACCTCTGCCGAGAAACAGTGGGAACGGCGCGCCGAACTTGGGTCTGTCGCCGAAACCTACGCCCGTATTCGCCAGATGCGCCTGCTCTCCGCCGCTGGTGATATCAAAGGCGCATTGGCGCTTGGAAGTGCCGGTATGAAGCAAACCCCAAGCCTTCCCCTTGCGCTGACCCAGGCGGAGTTGTTGCTGGCCGCATCGGATGCACCCGAGGCCAGAAGGACGCTCGGAGTTTTCGCGCGGCTCCCTAGCTGGAGAGAGGTTGACCGGCCGCTTATTCTTG
>JBEGTN010000277.1:0-2944 GCA_041179405.1 Verrucomicrobiota bacterium | reverse complement strand
CAGACGCGGTGGTCGAAAAGGTAGAGCGGCTCGGGGCGGAGGGCGACGAGTTTGGCGGGCTCGGCGACGCGGCCATCGGGCGCGACGAGGCGGAGGGTGAGTTGCGCGGGATCGGTGGGCGAGACGATGGCCTCGGGCACGAGAGGGGAAGGCTCGATCACGAGCGGTCCGCCGTCGGGCATGGCGAGGGCGGGGCGGGCGGCGGTGGTGCGGAGAACACCCTCGAGCGCGGCGGCGGGCAAGGCGGCGCGGGGGTTGAGGCCGGCGGAGCCGGCGAGGCGGCATTCGGTGGCGAGGGCGGCGCCGAGGGCGGCCTCGGCGGGCGGGAGGCTCTCGAAGTCGGCGGGGCGGAGGGTGGCCAGCGCGGAGATCCATTTTTGCGCGGGGGCCTTCCAGGGTTTGCCGGGCGCGGCGCGGAGTTCGATGAACCAGCGTCCGGTGATTTCGAGGCGCACGCGCAGGCCGGCGAGGCCGGTCAGCGGATCGGGGCGGGCGGCGGCGGCTTCTTCCGGAGAGGGCAGGGCGCGGAGCCAGCCGGAGAGCTCGGTCTCAAGCGCGCGTGCCTGGACGGAGGCGGGGTCGGTGGCGGGCAGAGCGGCGGCGAGGGAGGTGGCGGCGGTCTCGCCGGGGTCGCGGCCATCGCGGGAGCCGCCCTCGACATCGGCGATCCAGGCGAGGCCGGTGGCGTAGGCGTGTTTGCAATTCTCGCCGACGGGGCAGGAGCAACGGCAGGTCCAGGCGCCGCGATTGTAGAAAAGGGTGAGTCCGAGGACGGTCTCGTCGTTGACCTCGGCGTTGAAGTAGTGGTCGGCGGCGGAGCGGACGGAGAGGACCGCGCCGGCCTGGAAGAGATCGCGCCCACGCTGACGCGCGGCGGGGGTGAACTCATCGAGCCGGAGACGAAGGGCGGCGACCGCCTCGGGCGTGCGGACGCTGCGCACGACGGGCGGACGGGAACGAGGGGCGGCCATTACGCGGGCTTAATAAACCTGCTCTTCGAGAAGAGCAAAGAGTTCGGCCTCGGTGATGCGGCGCTGGGCCATGGAGTCGCGCTCGCGGAGGGTGAAGGTGTCGCCCTCTTTCTCGATGGTGTCGAAGTCGATGGTCACGCACCACGGCGTGCCGATCTCGTCCTGGCGGCGGTAGCGTTTGCCGATGGCGCCGCCCTCGTCGTAGAACACGGCGTAGCGACGCTGGAGCTTTTTGTGCAAAGCCTGGGCGCGGGCGACGAGCTGCTCCTTGTTTTTGAGCAGCGGGAGGACGGCGACCTTGACCGGGGCGATGCGCGGGCTGAGGCGGAGAACGGTGCGCGTCTCGGTGTTGCCCTTGTCGTCGGTGACCTGCTCCTCGGCGTAGCCGGCGGTGAGGACGGCGAGGAAGATGCGGTCGAGGCCGACGGCGGGCTCGATGACGTGGGGGACGAATTTCTTCTTGGTGGCCTCGTCGAAGATGGTCTGCGGCACGCCCGAGGCGGCGGCGTGTTGACCGAGATCGTAGTTACCGCGGGCGGCGATGCCCCAGAGCTCCTGCACGCCGAAGGGGAACTTGAACATGATGTCCGTGGTGCCCTTGGAGTAGAACGCGAGCTTCTCCTTGAGATGGTCGTATTCGGAGAGGTGGGAATCGGGCAGGCCGATGCTCTTGAGCCAGTCCTTGCACCAGTTGATCCAGTAGCGGTGCCACTTGGCCCAGTCGTCGTCCTCGTGGATGAAGAACTCCATCTCCATCTGTTCGAACTCGCGGGAGCGGAAGATGAAATTGCGCGGCGTGATCTCGTTGCGGAAGGACTTTCCGGTCTGGGCGATGCCGAAGGGGAGTTTCACGCGGCCGGTGTCCACGACGTTCTTGAAATCGACGAACATGCCCTGGGCGGTCTCGGGGCGGAGGTAGGCAACGGAGGACGCGTCGGTCATGGCGCCGACGTTCGTCTGGAACATCATGTTGAACGCGCGGGGCGGGGTGAGGTCGGGGTTGCCGGTGGCGGGGGAGGGGATCTTGGTGATCTCATCGGCGGTGGCCTCGGTGAAATCGCGCGGCTGGACGGGAGCGAGGGTGCCGGTGATGGCCTTCTTGCGTTTAAAAAGTTCGGCGGCGGCCTGGAGTTCCTCGGTGGTCTTTTCGGATTCGAGGGCGGAGACGTAGCCGTGGGTGACGCCGTCGATGATGATCGGGGCGAAGAAGAGCTGGTCGGCGCGGTAGCGGTTTTTGGAGACTTTGCAGTCCACTAGGGGGTCGGAGAAGCCGGCGACGTGGCCGGAGGCCTCCCAGACTTTGGGGTGCATGATGATGGAGGTCTCGATGCCGACGACGTCGTCGCGGCGGCGGACCATGTCGGCCCACCAGCAGTCGCGGATGTTTTTCTTCAACTCGACGCCCATGGGGCCGTAGTCGAAGAAGCCGTTGAGGCCGCCGTAGATCTCGGAGGACTGGAAAACGAAGCCGCGGCGTTTCGCGAGGGAAACGAGGGCTTCCATGAGGTTGGCGGGTTCGGGGGCGGCGGCGGGCGAGGACATAAACGGTCACGCTAGCGGAAGCGGAGCGTCGTGGTCAATGGCGCGAACGGAGTTAATCAGGTTAAGAATCAGGGCGCGGCGAGGGCGACCGGTTTCACGGGAATGTGGACCTCCTCGCGCTTCAGGAAGCCGCCGCCTTGGGGTATCGTTTTCGTGGACGCTTCGGTCACGGATGTTTTGTCAATCATTGATTGACTAAAAACTTGGGTGGCGGCGGGTAGGGTCGAGGCGGGTGTGGCGGACGTGGTAATGAGATATTTGTGCGCAGCCTTGGTGTTTATGAGTGTCCGATCCCTGCCGTTGCCTGGGTCTGATCACGAGGTCTCGGGTGGTTTCTCCAGCCCGGCCCTTGCTGGCTTCTAATCTGCTGAATGGGTTTCATGGACCTCATCCACGTAAACACCGTCGTTCGCCCCCGCGATGAAGCCGCG
>JBEGTN010000276.1:0-4260 GCA_041179405.1 Verrucomicrobiota bacterium | reverse complement strand
GGTTCCACCCGTTCCCATCCCGAACACGGCCGTTAAGCCCCGAGCAGCTGATGGTAGTAGGGCGTTAGGCCCCGCGAGAGTAGGTCGTTGCCAGGTTTATGGCCCGGTTATGCGAAAGCATAACCGGGCCTTCTTATTTTATCAGGCTCAGATCAGTGCGGCTCAGCACAGATAGTGCTGAAACGTTTGCTGCGCATCCAACTACGGCGCGATTGAGGCAACCCAGCGTTGTAGCCTTTGGTAACAGATCCCCTTTCAGCCTGTGGCGCGCTTGGCTGAAATAGTTTCAGAGGAGCGGCGGTTTCGGAGCGATGTAGTGCCGAACACTCTACTTCACTGACTCCGTTAATAACTCACGCAGCCATCGACGGTGTGGGCCGGACATGAGCACGCTTTCTAATTGGTTTGTCTCCACCCAAACCAGGCCGTCGGCCAAGGGTGTAGACACCTGTTTGGCGGTCAACGCGTGAATAGGTTCGGTAAACGCATACCGAGTGATGCTGCGTTTCTTTGTTTTGAGTAGTGCGCCGGACTTCTCGAGCGCGGCAGGGCTGAGTCCCAGGTGTTCGGCGGACGGTAATTCGTGTTGACCGGCCAGTCTTCGCGCAGAGGGGGCGGTTCGATGCAATAGAACTGCTCCATCTGAATCGCGACGACACCAGGCGCGGATGACGGTGCGGGACTCAATTATCTTCGTCGCGAGGCGTGGATAGGCCTCGGGCTCGCCGCTACGGCGGCCGGCGCATAGGTTTAGCACCGGACACACGGTGCAGAGCGGGTTCTGCCGGTGGCAAACGGTTGCGCCGAGTTCCATCATGGCTTGGTTGTGGTCTCCGGGGCTGCCGGAGTTGAGCAAAGCATCTGCGAGTGTCCCCATTGTCTTGGCGGCGGCGGTGCTGTCGCGATACGAGGTGGAGTCGGCGACGAGTCGGGATAGTATGCGCACCACATTGCCATCCACGACGGCGATAGGCGCAGAAAACGTGATGCTTGTGATCGCCGCCGCAGAGTAGGGACCAATCCCCGGCAACTCACGCCACGCCTCCGGGGTGCGTGGTGGTTCGGGCAGGGCTACGATAACACGAGCGAGGCGATGTAGATTACGAGCGCGAGAGTAGTATCCAAGTCCCTCCCAGAGTTTCACCACCCGCGTCTCTTCGACGGCGGCAAGCGCATCGAAATTTGGAAGCGCCTTCAGCCAGCGTGCAAAATAGGGCAGCATGGTTTTGACCTGCGTTTGCTGGAGCATGAATTCACTGACCACGGTCTTGTAGAGCGAGGGTTCCTCGCGCCATGGCAGGCTGCGGCGGTTGAGCTGATACCACTCCAGCAGGGCGGTGCGAAAGGCATCGCGGTTGGCAATAAGGGCTTCGGCGGGTGTAGGCACGGGTAAGAGCAAGGACCTATTCAGAACACAAAAGTGATGCAGGCGAAAGGTCGGGGATAATTTTTCATGGGTTTTTACCGCGATTTGTGGCCAGTTGGATGAATGGCAAAATCTTCCTCCGGCGACGAATCCGCGCCGAAGAAACTCAGCACCTACACGATCAAGCTCGATGCGACCAAACGCGCACAGCTCCGCGAAATACTCAGGGGACGCGGTTGGGATGCGTTTGAGGTGGCGTATGCCGATTACGCATTCAAGGGGGCTAACTGCAATGTCACCGCTTACACCAGCGGCAAGCTGGTCGTCGCGGGTAAAGGAACCGAGGAGTTCATCACCATGATTCTGGAGCCGGAAGTGACTGGCGTGGCCAGTCTGGGTTATGACGAGGTTTTACATCCCGACTGGTTTGAGACTCACGCCGGCCTCGATGAATCGGGTAAAGGTGATTTCTTCGGTCCTTTGATTGCGGCGACGGTGATTGGTTCGAAGTCCATGATCGAGTCTTGGCGCGCCGCTGGCGCACAAGATTCGAAGAAGATCACCGAGGGCAAAATCCTCGAATTGGATAAAATCATCCGCAACACGCACGGTGTGGTAGTGAAGACGATCCAGTGCAGCAGCATGGCTCAATACAACAGCCTCATGGGCACGCGATTTCGCAGTCAGAACATGATTCTCGCCTTCCAGCATGCCCGCGCCTTGCAGGAGGCGTTAAAAGAGAAGGCGGCGCCGTGGGGGCTGCTCGATCAGTTTACCGAGACGCCGCTTGTGCAACGGGAATTGGTGAAGCTCGGCGTCACCGGTTTTGAGCTGCGGATGAGGACTAAGGCGGAGGAGGATCCGGTGGTCGCGGCTGCATCGATTGTGGCGCGTGCGGAATACGTCCGCCAGATGCATAAACTTTCCCTCGAATACGGCTCCAAATTGCAAAAAGGCGCGAGCGCTGCGGTTAAAGTGCAAGCGCACGATATCATCAACCGTTTCGGTGCGCGTGCGCTGGGCAACTTCGCCAAGCTGCATTTCCGCACCGCCTACGAGGTGGTGAGCGAAGCGGGCAAACTCAACGAACTTCCTCTCAAGCCGCCGCCGCCGAAGATGGAGTGGTAAAGCGAGCGTTCATACCGCAGGTTCAGCAACCCATGGCCACCCGCCGTCAACTCCGCCGCTTTGATCTCAAGCACCTCGAGGCGCACGATGAACTCATCGGCGTCGATGAAGCAGGTCGCGGAGCCCTGGCCGGTCCAGTGGTGGCGGCGGCCGTGCTGGTGACGCGCGATTTCTTAGGCAGTCGTTGGGCGGATGCGAACGCCCGCCGTATCAACGACTCGAAGCAGCTCACGATAACCGAACGCGATGCGCTCTATTTGGAATTCGAAGCGCTGGCCGCAGAGGGGAAAATACACGCCAACTTCGGCTCTGCCGACGTGGCAGAGATCGAGTCGCTCAATATACTCGGCGCCACCAAGCTTGCGATGCGGCGCGCGCTTGAGGGCATTTATCCGCCTTCGGCATTCGTGGCTCCGCCGTCCGAGCCGGATTTGTTTTCATCCGCCGAAGACATCGCCGCCTACAAGCCCCAGGTTCGCGCCCGTATCCTCATCGACGGCCTCGCCCTGCGCGGTTTTCCTTATCCGCACGCCGGTATTGTGCAGGGCGATACCCGCTCGCTCTGCATCGCGATGGCCTCGATCATAGCGAAGGTGACTCGTGACCGTTTGCTGATCGAGCTCGATGCGAAATATCCCGGTTACGGTTTTGCCCAGCATAAGGGCTATGGCACCGAGGAGCACAGGGAGGCTGTTTTACGGTTGGGGCGCTGCGCAGAGCATCGTGACACGTTCCTCCGTAAACTATTTGCCAGCCGAATTGACCCAGGCCAACTCGGTTTGTTGTCCGACGATTAAGATAGAGGTTTCTGCACCCAAATCCATCGGTTTAACGCATTTCATGGCCGCCAAGAAAACCACATCCCTCGAGCGCATGCTCGAGCGCGTCGAGACTCTGGACGCTCCAACTTTGGCCGGCCTGGCGCAGCGCCTGGCGCGGGAGCGCAGCTTGTTTGAACGCGTTTTCAATGTGTTGCAGGAGGGTCTGCTGGTGGTCGATTCGGATGGTGAGATAGCTTATGCAAACGCCGCTGCGCACCGGCTGCTTGGACTTAAACCAGACGATGCAACCGCACCTACCCTTTGGCGCGTGGTGCCCGGCCTGCGCGCTTCACTTGCTCCAGCCTTGGAGTCGGCCAACCCTGTTACCCGAGAGCTCGCGCTCAGTTATCCCGAGCCGCGGACCGTGCGCTTGCATTTGGTGCCTTTTGAAGCAGAGACGGCGCGTCCCCGACGCTTCGCGATCATCCTGAGCGACATCACGCGTGAAAAACTCGACACCGATCAGCGAATTGAGAGCGAGCGAGTAGCATCCATCGTCCTTCTTGCCGCCGGCGTTGCCCATGAACTGGGCAATCCGCTTAATTCGCTGACCATCCACCTGCAGGTGGTCGAGCGCAGGCTCAAAAAACTTCGCGGGCTCGACAAAAAGGACGCCGCCGCGCTCGCCGACTCTATTCGCGTATGCAGCGACGAGGTATCCCGGCTGGACGGCATTATCAGTAATTTTCTCGGTGCCATCCGCCCCAGTCCGCCTGACCTGGCCGATACTTTGCTGACGGAGGTATTGACCGAGGTTTTGAGCTTTCAACAACGCGAACTCGCAGACCGCGGTATCACGGTCGAGGTGGCGGGCGTGGACGCGTTGCCGCTTGTGCTCGCCGACCGCAATCAGCTGAAGCAGGTTTTTTTCAACCTGATAAAAAATGCCTCCGAAGCCATGGCCCCCGGAGGACAGTTAATGATTCGAGCCGGCAGCGATGATGA
>JBEGTN010000275.1:0-2822 GCA_041179405.1 Verrucomicrobiota bacterium | reverse complement strand
GTGGTGCATTCATTCAATCGGTTTGTGGACGGCTCGTTCCCCTGCCGACTGATTCGCTCCGGCAACATCCTCTACGGCGCGACCGGCACCGGCGGCAGTCACGACTACGGCACCGTCTTCAGCCTCACCCTTGGCCTGTTCACCGAGCCGCCCGCCATTACGACCCAGCCGGCCGACGCCACCGTCAACGCTGGTGCCGACGCCAGCTTCACCGTGGCCGCCACCGGCGCGGCGACACTCGCCTACCAATGGCAAGTTTCCGCCGATTCCGGCGTCACTTGGAGCGATCTCGCCAACGCCGGTTCCTACGCCGGCGTGAATCTGGCCACGCTCACCGTCCACACCACCTCAGGCCTCGACGCCCGCCGCTACCGCGCCCGGGTCAGCAACGCGGCCGGCTCCGTCACCAGCGACTCCGCGATCCTCACCGTCCGGACCGCCCCGGGCATCACTACCCAGCCGGTCAACCAGACGGTCAGCACTGGCCTCGACGCCACCTACATGGTCGCGGCCTCCGGTTCCCCCGCGCCCTCCTATCAGTGGCAGGTTTCCACCGACGGCGGCTCCACCTGGAGTAATCTCGCCAACGCCGGTGCTTACGGTGGGGTAAATCTGGATACACTCACCGTCCACACCAACGCCGGCCTCAACGGCTACCGTTACCGCGCCCAGGCGAGCAACGCGGCCGGCTCCGCCACCAGCAACTCCGCCACCCTCACGCTCACCGCGCCCGTCCTCGCCTCCCTCGCCGTCACCCCGGCCAATCCGAGCCTCGCCGTCGGCGCCACCCAGCAGTTCGCCGCCACCGGCCTGTTGACTGACGGCACCACCGTCTCCCTCACCACCGGGGCCAACGCGTGGACCTCCGGCACCGCTATTCCGCAGCCGAGTTACGCCTTGGGCGCGGCTTTCGTCGGCGGTAAATTCTACGCCATCTCGGGCTTCGCCACCGCGCGTGTGGCGGTCTATGATCCGGCCTTGAACACCTGGACGACGGCGGCGCCCCTGCCCGTGTTTCTCCAATACTTCGGCACCGCCGTGGTGGACGGAAAAATCTACGTCGTCGGCGGCGATACCGGCGGCGGCGGCGACCGCGCCACCCTCTATCGCTACGACCCCGCGCTCAACACCTGGCAGACGCTCGCCTCCATGCCCCTCGGCGCGCGTTGGGGCGTGCGCGCCGCCGTTGTCGGCGGCCGGATCTACGCCATCGGCGGACACAGCATCTCCGGCAACGCCTACCTCAACCGCGTCGAGATTTACGATCCCGCCACCAACACCTGGACCACCGGCACGCCGCTGCCCGCGCCTCTCTATGTTGCCTCGGTCGGCACGATCAACGGCAAGATCTACGTCGCGGGCGGTGCCAACGCCACCGGCGCGTTGGTCGGCGCCTCGGAATTCGATCCCGCCACCACCACCTGGCGCGCGCTCGCCCCGATGCTCTATGCCCAGACCGGCAACTCCGCCGTGGTGGACGGCAAGCTCCACATCATCGGCGGCGGTTCATCGGGCGAGACCGGCCTGCAGGCCTATGATCCCGCCACGGATTCGTGGTCGGCGAGTCTCGCCCCGATGCCTACGGGACGGCACGAGGTCGGCGTCGCCGCCGATGAGGTGAACCGCAAGATCTACGCCGTCGGCGGCTGGAACGGAGCCTTCACCCCGGCGCTGGAAATCTTCACCCCGCCGGTAAATTTCACTTGGAGCAGCAGCAGCCCCGGCATCGCGAGCATCACCTTCGGTGGTCTGGCCACCGGGCTTGCCAACGGCACCACCACGATCTCCGCCACCTTTGGCGCCCTCACCGGCGGCACGCTCCTCACCGTGACGGCGGGCGCGCCCGAGATCTCGGTCTTCGACGGCCCCGGCACCGCCGGGCCCGAGTTCCAGACCGACACGGGCGTGACCGGCTTCGCCGCCATCCTGGCCGGCACCACCGGAACCCCTCGGACCATCACGATTAAAAACACCGGCACGGCGACGCTCACCGGACTGGCCTTGACCAAGGCCGGCACCCAACCCGCCGACTTCACTCTTGGCGGCCTCGGCGCGATCACCCTCGCTCCCGCCGCCACCACAACGTTCACCATCACCTTCGCCCCCGTTACGACCGGCACACGCGCCGCCCAAGTGCTGATCGCGAGCAACGACGCGAACGAAAACCCCTTCGCCATCAATGTCAGCGGCACCGGCCTCAGCCCCGTTCAATCCTGGCGGCAGACCTACTTCGGCACCTCGGCCAACTCCGGCAATGCCGCCGACACCGCCGATACGGACGTGGACGGCATTCCCAACCTGCTCGAATATGCCCTCGGCCTGAGCCCGCTCGTGACCAACGCCACCGGCCTGCCCGTCGTCAACGTCACCGCCGACCACCTCACGCTCACCTTCAACCGCGCTGCCGGCACCACCGACATCACCTACAAGGTCGAGGCCACCGCCAGCCTCGGCGGCACTTGGACGGAGATTTACTCCGCCACCGGCCCGACCGTCGGCGACCAAGTCACCGTGACCGATCCGCTTGCGCTCTCCGGCAATCCCCGCCGCTTCCTGCGCTTGAAGGTAGTCACCGCGCAACCCTGATTCGCCTGAGCGAAGCGAAGTCCCGCCTCGGGCGGGATTCCTTCGCCTCCGCATCACTTCGCCTTGAGCGATTCAGGCGCGCTTGGTCACGGTGCCGGAAAAATCAGCGCCATGATTTTTCACGGGTGCAATTTCACCGCGCCGGCCCTTGGCTCGGTTCCAGCATCCAATCTACGACCATGAAACGTCTCACGCCCTTATTCGCATTGTTTACCTTGCTGGCGGTTTTTTCGGCT
>JBEGTN010000274.1:0-2954 GCA_041179405.1 Verrucomicrobiota bacterium | reverse complement strand
ACTTCATCGTCCTTGCCTAGCCGGCGACACACCCCCGCCGCCAACCCCGCCTGCGCCAATTTTACCGCCGAACCTTGCCCGCAAAAATCCACGAAATACTTCCGCAACTGGTTTCCCGCCTCGGTTCGGATTTCATGCGGCACCCCGTGGCCATAGGCGAACACCACCCCGCGTTCGAGCCGGTGCTCTTTCCCGGCCAGAACCAGTTCGCCCTCGCCCCCGGCCACGAACTCAAGCGACCAATACGGGAAGTCCGCGCGTTTCAGCCGGTAGTCCGGCGCGCACTGCTCCCAGCCTCCGCACACCACCGCGAGCGTCGTCTTCGCCCGTGGCCGCAACTCCCGGTAAAACCGCCGCGCCTTCGTCACTTGGTTCGAGATAAACGCGGGCGGCGCGAAGAGCTTTGACGGCATGGGAACACAGCGCCGGATTTCGTTCTCAAAATCAAGCATCGTCATCTAACGGCCAAAGAATGGCATGTCTTCCGGCTGCGGTTTCCGGTATGATTCCATCCCCCTTTAATCCACGCCCCGCCATGCTTCGCTCCGGTCTGCTCAATCCCGCCGTCCTCCACCTGCTCGCCCGCGTGCGCCACACCAACACCGTGGTGATCGCCGACCGGGGTTTCCCGTTCTGGCCGGAGATCGAGACGGTGGATCTTTCCGTGGTGGACGACCTCCCCACCGTCGCGCAGGTCATCGCCGCCCTCCGCCCAAATTTCGTCATTGGTCGCGTATTCGCCGCCGAGGAGCTCCATGCCGCCAATCCGGCCGATAAACTCGCCCGCCACCTCGCCGCCCTCGATGGCCTGCCCCTCGTTTTCGAGCCGCACGTCGCCTTTAAGCTCCGCGTCCCCCGCGCCATCGGTCTCATCCGCACCGGCGACACCACCCAATACGGCAACCTCATCCTCGAGTCCGCCTGAGCCTGTCCCCCGCTTTAACCTCGTCGCGCTCGCCCCGCCCCCTTTCCCCATGCAATACCGCACCCTTGGCGCCACCGGCGTCAAAGTCTCCGCCCTCGCCTTCGGCGGCTCTTCCCTCGGCTCCGCTTTCGGCCCCATCGACGAGAACGACGGCATCCGCGCCGTCCACGTAGCCCTCGACCACGGTATCAACTTGATTGATACCGCCCCCTACTACGGCGCCACCACCGCCGAAACCGTCCTCGGCAAGGCCCTCAAGGGCGTCGCCCGCGAACGCTACGTCCTCGCCACCAAGGTCGCCCGCTACGGCGCCGAGCAAAAGGACTTCGATTTCTCCGCCGCGCGTGTCACCCGCAGCGTGGACGAGAGCCTCGCCCGCCTCGGCGTTGACCACGTGGACTTCATCCAGGTTCACGACATGGAGTTCGGCGATCTCGACCAGATCGTCAACGAGACCATCCCCGCCCTCCGCAAGGTGCAGGCCGCCGGCAAGGCCCGCTTCGTCGGCATCTCCTGCCTGCCGGTGCGTCTCTTCAAGCACGTGCTCGACCGCGTCGCCGTGGACCAGATTCAGAGCTACTGCCACTACTGCCTCAACGACACCGCCCTCGCCGACCTGCTTCCTTATCTGGCCGCGAAAAAGGTCGGTATCTTCAACTCCGCGCCCCTCGCCATGCGTCTCCTGAGCAACGAAGGCCCGCCCGCCTGGCACCCCGCCCCCGCCGCCTTGCGCGAGAAGTGCGCCGCCGCCGCCGCCCTCTGCCGCGCCCGGGGTTCCTCGCTCGGCAAGCTCGCCCTCCAGTTCTCGCTCGCCCACCCCGGCATCCACACCCACATCGTCGGCACCGCCAGCCCCACCCGCGTCCTGCAAAATCTCGCAGACGCCGCCGCCCCGCTCGACGAGGCCTTGCTCGCCGATGTCCTCTCCCTCTTCGCCCCCGTCCACAACCTCACCTGGTCTTCCGGCCGTCCCGAGAACAACTGATCGCCCGCGCCCCTCCATTCCCATGCAAACCCTCCTGATCGACGCCCCCGGCACATTCTCCTACGGCCAGAAATCCGCCCCCGTCCCCGCCGCCGGCGAGGTTCTCCTTCGCGTCCGCCGCCTCGGCTTCTGCGGCTCCGACCTCTCCACCTTTCGCGGGGGCAACCCCCTCGTATCCTACCCCCGGATACCCGGCCACGAGATCGCCGCCACCATCGAGGCCGTGACCGAGGGCGTGCCCGCCGCGTTCGCCATCGGGCAGGAGGTCACCGTCATGCCCTACACGACGTGCGGCAAATGCAGTTCCTGCCGCCAGAAGCGGTTCAACGCCTGCCGCCACAACCAGACGCTCGGCGTCCAGCAGGACGGCGCGTTCACCGACTTCATCACCGCGCGCTGGGAGAAACTTATCCCGTCCCAGGGCCTCGGCCTGCGCGAACTCGCCCTCGTCGAGCCGCTCGCCGTCGGCTTCCACGCCGTCTCGCGGGGCCGCGTCGCCAAGACCGACATCGTCCTCGTCTTCGGCTGCGGCATGATCGGTCTCGGTGCCATCGCCGCCGCCGGTCTCCATCGCGGCGCCGCCGTCATCGCCGTGGACATCGAGGACACCAAGCTCGCCGTCGCCCAAAAGGCCGGCGCCACCCACGTCATCAACTCCCGCACCGAAAACCTCCACGAGCGTCTGCTTGCCCTCACCGACGGACATGGCCCCGACGTCGCCATCGAGGCCGTCGGCAATCCCGCCACCTTCACCGCCGCCGTGGACGAGGTCTGCTTCGCGGGCCGCGTCGTTTACATCGGCTACGCCAAGGCCCCCGTTTCCTACGAGACGAAATACTTCGTCATGAAGGAGCTCGACATCATGGGCTCGCGCAACTCCACCCCCGAGGACTTCCGCGATGTCGTCGCCATGTTGACCTCCGGTCGTTATCCGGTCGCCGACACCGTCACCCGCACCGTGCCCTTCGCCGAGGCCGGCCAGGCCCTCGCCGACTGGTCCGCCAACCCCGGAGCCATCACCAAAATCCACGTCGAACTCTGACT
>JBEGTN010000273.1:0-3171 GCA_041179405.1 Verrucomicrobiota bacterium | reverse complement strand
ACCATCGCCAACATCACCGGCGTAGCCGGGGCCACCTTCACCGCTCCGCGCACCATCACCCTCGATGCTCCACGCACCGTCGGCACCCTTAATCTCTCCTCCAACCAGTCCGTCACCCTCGACGGCGCCTCCACTCTCACGCTCAACAACAGCGGCGCCGCCACTACGCTCAACTCCTCCGGTGCCAACCACTTCATCTCCGCCCCGCTCGCCCTCACCGCTGGCGGCGCCTTCGCGGATATCGCCGACTCCACCACCCTCACCCTCAGCGGCGACGTCAGCGGCACCGGCGTGGGCATCGTCAAGTCCGGCAACGGCACCCTTCTTCTCACCGCAAATACCACTTACACGGGAGCTACCTCCGTCGCGGCCGGCACGCTTCAAATCGGCAACGGCGGCACTAGCGGCTCCGTGACGGGCAGCATCGCCACCAGCGGCGTGCTCCGTTTCAACCGGTCCGACTCGGTCACCCTTGGCTCGGTTATCTCTGGCACAGGCTCGGTCGAGTTCATCGGCACGGGCGACACCACGCTGAGCGCCAACAACACCTATTCCGGAAACACCACCCTAAGCGCCGGCAGCTTGGTGCTGAACACCGGTCTCGGTCTGCAAAACAGCCGGCTCAACTACCTGAGCGGCGGCGGCACCCTTATCGTGCAGGATCCGGTGCTTGCGATCACCTTGGGCGCGTTAAGCGGCGACAAGGCCATCCCGCTCACCAATACCCTTGGCACCCCCCTTGCTCTCACCGTCGGCGGCAACGGCGGCTCCACCACCTACTCCGGCTCCCCGGCCGGCACCGGCACCACCTTCACCAAGACCGGCTCGGGCACCTTCAGCGTCGGCGGCACGCACACCTACTCGGGCGCGGGCCTTGTCTCCGCAGGCGTGCTCGGCATCGAGACCGGCGCGGACTTCAGCGTGGCGGGCACCTTCAGCCTAAGCACCACCACCGGGGCCGGTCTCACCGTCAACGGAGGCAACTTTACCGCCACCGGCCTTACCACCATCACCAATTCATCAGCCGGCATCACGATCAACGGCGGCATCGCCAACCTCAACGGTGGCATCATCAACACCGCTAGCGATGCCGGCCTGAACTTCGTCAACGTCAATGGCGGCACCCTCAACACCTCCAGCATCAACCTGCGCCGCCACGGGGCCAACTCCAGCACCACCGAACCCACTGGCGGCTCCGCCTCCAACGGCCTCTACATCCACGGTGGCGCCACCGCCGCCGTGCACGTCACCGGTGCCCTCGACCTCGGCGTTAACACCAATTCCGGCGTCAGCGGCCGCATGGACTCCGGCTCGCTCACCGTGGACGGGGCCGTCACCGTCGCCATCTCCAGCCCGGATCGCTGGACCGTGCTCGACATCAACGGCGGCACCTTCACCGCCAACAATACGGTCAACGGTGTTTTGCTGGGCGGCAATATCACCGCCGGCAACGTCATCATGCACGTTCGTGGCACCGGCGTCGCCAATGTGCCCCGCATCCAGTTCGGCCAGGGTGCCCTCGGCGGTAAATCTTACCTCAACCTCAATGACACCGGTGCCCTCTACGTCGGCTCCGGCGGCTTGAGCTTAGGCACCACCGAGCCCACCTTCCTCGCCGGCATCCGCCTCAAGGGCGGCATCCTCGGTGCCTCCGCCGACTGGATCTCCACCATCCCCGTCGTGATCAGCGGCACCCCGGCCGTCGTCACCGGTGCGGACGCATCCGATGTGGCCCACACCATTAACCTTCAAGGCACCGTATCAGGCGTGGGTTCCCTCACCAAGAACGGCTCCGGCACTGTCCTGCTCTCCTCCCCGGCCAACGGTTACCAGGGCCCCACTATCGTGAATGGCGGCACCCTCGGGATCGCCGGCCTCACGACTCAAGCGATCACGGTCAATGCCAATGGCGCCCTCACCCCGCTAGGCGCCCTCACCGCCGAGCTCGGCGGCATCATCAACGGCCGCCTGAATATCAGCTACAACGCCACCCCCACCACCACCACGGTCAGCAGCATCACCAGCACGGTGGACACCCTCGTCCTCGGCGCTTCCTCCACCCTCGTCATCAGCGGCACCGGCACACTCAACGCCCAGTTCTACGTGCTGTTGAAGGGCGTTGATCCCCTCTTCACCCCCGGAGCCCCTGGCGTCATCGGCACCTTCGCGAGCGTCACCGGCGTGCCCTCCGGCTATGCCCTCAACTACGCCTACGATGACGACGCCAACACGACCACGCCTCCCGTCGTCGCCCTGGTCGCAGTGCCGTCCGACCCCTACACCGTCTGGGCCGACTCCTTCCCCACGTTGACCGACCGGCTCCTGGGCTCCGATCCGGATGCCGACGGCCTGACGAACTTGCAGGAATACGCCTTCGTCACCTCCCCGGTGGCGAGCGACAGTGCCGATGCCTACACCTTCGGGCGGACTGGCAACAACCTCACCCTGACCTTCGACCACCCGGCCGACACCTCGCTCACCTACGCGGTGCAGGCCTCCACCGACCTCACCGGCGCGTGGTCCGTCGTCAACACCTTCGCGCCCTTCACCACGGCGGGCAACGCGACCTACACCGACACGGCCGACCTCACCGTCACGCCGCGCCGCTTCTTGCGCCTCTCGGTAACGAAAGCGCCCTGAACCCAAGCGTCTGGGCTTACCCAGCTCTGACCGTCTATACCTGCCCCGCCGGCCCCGCGCCGACGGGGTTTTTTGTGCCCCTTCGCCTTCAACCTCAAGTAACACCCCGGAAACAGCATTTTGTAACCACGGATAGACACGGATTCACACGGATAGCAGAACGTTATTAAGAACCTAAAAAGGGAGGTCCATTGTATAGCCTGGGTTTTCTTTGTGAGGTCTTTGTGCCTTTGTGTCTTCGTGGTGAAAACTCCGGAACTGAACGGGAGTTTTCCACTGCAGATGGCGCGGACAAGCCCCGGCGGCCGGCTACTCGCCGAGGACGACACGGGCAAAAATCCGCGCGCCGCTTCCGGCAGGGACGGTCACGGTCCGCGTGCCGTCGGAGGTGGCGAGCACATGGGTCGCGTTTGTCCAGGTGACGAGGTCGGTGCTGGTGACGACGCGGTAGTAACGTCCCGCGACGGCGGCCCAGGTCACGGTGAGCACCGGTGCGCCGCCACCCGAGTAGTTGAACGCGGTGATGGCGAA
>JBEGTN010000272.1:0-6414 GCA_041179405.1 Verrucomicrobiota bacterium | reverse complement strand
TCGGGGTTGACGCCCTGGTGGGGGGTCTTGCCGGCGAGCTTGTGGGCGATCTCAACGACGCGGGGCATGCGGGTCATGCCGCCGACGAGCACGAGCTCGTCGATCTTGTCGGAGCTGAGGTCGGCGTCCTTGAGACAGTTCTTAAAGGGGGCGATGGTGCGCTCGAAGAGGGCGTCGCAGATTTGCTCCATCTTGGCGCGGGAGAGGGAGAGGTTGAGGTGCTTCGGGCCGGAGGCGTCGGCGGTGATGAAGGGCAGGTTGATGTCGTAGCTCTGGGTGGAGGAGAGCGCGATCTTGGCCTTCTCGGCCTCTTCCTTGAGGCGCTGGAGGGCCATCGGGTCCTTGCGGAGGTCGATCTGGTTCTCGGCCTTGAAGGAGTCCACGAGCCAGTTGATGAGGGCTTCGTCCCAGTTGTCGCCGCCGAGGTGGGTATCGCCGTTGGTGGCTTTGACCTCGAAGACGCCGTCGCCGATTTCGAGCACGGAGACATCGAAGGTGCCGCCGCCGAGGTCGAACACGGCGATCTTCTCGTCCTTCTTTTTGTCGAGACCGTAGGCGAGGGAGGCGGCGGTGGGCTCGTTGATGATGCGCTTCACGTCGAGGCCGGCGATCTTGCCGGCGTCCTTGGTGGCCTGGCGCTGGGCGTCGTTAAAGTAGGCGGGGACGGTGATGACGGCGTCGGTGATCTTGGTGCTGAGGTAGGCCTCGGCGTCGGCCTTGAGTTTGCCGAGCACGAAGGCGGCGATCTGCTGGGGCGCGAACTGCTCGGTCTTGTCGCCGACCTGGACCTCGATGTAGGCGTCGCCGTTTTTGCCGGCCACGACCTTGTAGGGGAGATTCTTGGCCTCTTCGCTCACCTCGGTGAATTTGCGGCCGATGAGGCGCTTGGCGGAGAAGATGGTGTTCCGGGGGTTGGTGACGGCCTGGCGCTTGGCGGCCTGACCGACGACGCGCTCACCGGACTTGGTGAAGGCGACGATGGAGGGTGTGGTGCGCGCGCCTTCCGCATTGGGGATGACGACCGGCTCGCCGCCTTCCATGACGGACATGCAGGAGTTGGTGGTGCCGAGATCGATGCCAAGAATATAGTGGGCCATAGTGCCGAGCTTCTCAGCAAACGTCATGCACACCCGGGAAATAACAACATAACCAAATGAAGTTAATAGGCTTAAAAATTATCCCGCACATCGCAGCGCCCCTCTGCGGCTCCACAAGGCGCGACGAGTTGTCACAGTTTGGCGAGTCATGACACGGCGAACGTGAAACCTTGGCACAATCGTTCAGGACAGTTGCCAGCGACGCGGACGGGCCTAGGTTGCGCGCATGGAAGTCGAAATCACGATTCCCCCCGAGGTTGCAGTCATGACCCTGCCGAACCTGACATTTTTCCCGCAAGCGCTGCTCCCGCTCCACATCTTTGAGCCGCGCTATCGCAAGATGCTGCGCGACGCCCTCGGCACCCATCGGCTGTTTGCCGTGGCGGGACTCGACCTCGCGAAGGCCGGTAAGACCTTCGAGCCACCCTACCGTATCGCGACACTCGGGATCGTGCGCGCCTGCCAAGGTCAAGATGACGGCACCTCCAACCTGCTCCTGCAGGGACTGACCCGGGTGGAGTTCACCGAGATAATCGGCGAGGAACCCTATCGCCGCGTCCGAATTCGGCCCCTCGCGAGCGAGCAAGGCGGCAGCGACGAACAAAACGACAAACTGCGCGCCCAAGTCTCCCGTCTGCTCGGCATGAGGCAACGCCTGCGCGGCGAGGACGCGGGCAACCTGCAAAAATTTCTCCGCTCGATCGACGACCCCGACACCTTCGCAGACTTGGCGGCCTTCAACCTCTGCGACAGCGTGCGGCTAAAGCAGCGCCTGCTGGAAACTCTCGACGTGAACAAACGCCTCGGACTCCTCAAAACCTGGGCGAAGACCGAGGTGGAAACTCTGCGCCTCACGAAAACCCTGCAAGGCGAGCTGGCGGACGACCACGTATCCGATAATTAATTAGAACGCCCCTACGCGCTCTGGCGCCACGCGCTGCTCGGCTACACCTGAGGAAGGATCACTTGGCTTCAGTTGGCCGGCTTTGACTCCAGTGATTGAGGGACCAGATCGGGATCACACCAATAAAGGCGGGTAGATTTTTTCTGACGCGCCACCACCACGAGGCCGCCCGGCCAGACGCCGAGTCCGACTGGCGTGCCGGGGAGCTTCACCGTGGCCTCGATATCATACCCGGCGGATAACCGGTGCACCACCGCCTCGGTCATCGGCTCCTCATAATTGATGTAAAGTGAACCGCTCTTCGCCCGTGTCTCTGCCAGGATGTAAGTTTTCTTTTCCATGGCCCCCAAGGCGAACACCGGCACCGGCAGCGTCATCTCCAATTCCAAGCTTGATGCCTTGAATACGCGACCCGAGCCGAGAACGATCGAACTGTCGCGGTCCATCAACTGCACCCGCCCGACCATGCCCTGACTGTCGTGGTAGGGACTGTTACCCGTCTTGCCGAAGGTGCCGTTGGATGAGATGTCCTCGTAGTTGATATCGTTCGGGCTGACGGTCGAGCTGAGGAAATAGAGTCGCCTCTGCCGATTGCTCCACACCCAAGAGCGCGAACCGTAAACCATGTCGCGCTTCGCGAATTTGCGGCCATCGGTCGCGTAAAGCTGGTGCGCCGCCCATGTATGATCCTTGTCCTCCTGCACAACCAGCAAGCCGCCAGCGCAAAGGAGCGCGACAGGCGCAGCCGGATGCTGCGCGATGCGGACTTCGGTGGGGACTGCCTTATCGGCGGCCGCCAAATTCACGACCGTGAGCGAACCGTCCGCGTAGCCGAGAAAGACTTTCTTTAACTCGGTAGAATACGCCTCGCACACCGGACTGCCGCGCAGACTCACGCGCACGACATCCTCCGGACGCGCGGCCCGCCAGAGACAAAGCTCACTCGCAGCGCGATCCACCAACACCAGACCTTCCGCTTCTGTGGCAAATACAACGTCGGCCGCAACGGAGAGCAGGACGGAGGGAATCACGGCCGGAGCGGGCGGCTTGGCCGGGAGGGCGGGAGCAGGCGCGGGGGCCACAACGGGCATCGCTGACGGGTTGGACGTCGGCGGAGGCTGGATTGGGGCAGCCGTCGCCGCCAATGGGGCAAGCACCGGAGCCACCGCAGCCGACTGGATTGGCCCGTTCCCTCTCGTGATGATAAAGCCTACGGCAAGCGCCACGGCCGCGCCCACGGCAAGGACGATGCCGAGGGGAAACCTGCCCGGCTTCGCCGGTGCTTTTGCCTCGGCCGATGTTGGCGGCGCAACGGGAGCCTTCGGTGCGGCCGCAGCCCCAACGGCCGCGGCCCGAGCATTGTTGTGCGCGTATGAAAGCCGATGGGCGATCTCGCTCATTTTGGCGGGCCGATCCTTGGGTTCTTTCGCGAGGCACTCGCGGATGATCGTTTCCCAGACGGGAGCAATCGGCCGCTGCTTGAGCCCCAGCTCCTCCCGCCGCACGACGATTGATGGCGGCACGCGACTCATCACCTGCGCCGGGATATCACCGGTGAAAAAAGGCGGAAACCCCGTCAGTAATTCGTAGAGCGTGGCGCCAAATGCGTAGATGTCATCGGACGGCTGCGGCGCCATGCCCTGCATCTGCTGCGGGCTCATGTAAACCAGCGTTCCGCTGGAGCGCAGGGGATGATTCATGCGCCCAGCAAATCTAGCGATCGGGGCCGCAATGCCGAAGTCAGTTACCTTAAGATCGCCGCGGCGGTCGATCATCAGGTTGGACGGCTTCAGGTCGCGGTGCGCAATGCCCACCTTGTTATGCGCATAATCGAGCGCGGCGCAGAGCTGCTCCACCCACTGATGAATTTCGCCGGGCTCTAAAATCCCGTCGGGGCGGTCCTGCATCCGGCTGCCGAGCGTGTCGCCCTCTACATATTCCATCGAGATCGAGGCCAGCTTCGCAGAGCGCTGAAAATCATACACCCGCACGATGTGAGGATGGGTGAGCGCCAGCGCCTTCTGCGCTTCCTTGCGGAACAGGTCATAAGCCACCGAATCGACGAGCAAGGCGCCGGGGAGAAACTTCAACGCCACCGGTTGCTCCAGCAGGGTGTCCTGCGCCAACCAGACCTCTCCCATGCCGCCCTGCCCGAGCTTGCGCTTCAGAGCGAACCGCTCGAAGACGACTTTACCATCATACAATTCGTTGGGATCTGAAGGAGTGGCCATGTGCGTCTATCAACGTGGGGGGAAGATCATCACCGTGATTACCTGCCATGCGGTGCCGAGCAATTACTGCATCCTCCGGGTAATAAACCCGCCGAACGCGACAAGGTTCTCGCTACGGACCTGTCTTGGAAACGGAATCACGTCACACTCAATTCGACTTTCTGTTCCGCCGGGCAAAGCCTTCGGCCGGTTCCATGACTCGACAGAAAACGAGTGCCCCCCGCGCTCAATGCAGACCGCAGGCGGTGCGGGCGCGGTGCAGGACCGGCTCGGCCACGGCGCGGGCGCGCAGGGCACCATCGCGCAGGATGGCGTTCACGTGGTCGAGATTCGCGGCCAGCTCGGCGCGGCGCACGCGGGCGGGGGCGAAGTGGGTCCAGACCTGCTCGAAGAGGATTTTCTTGAGGTCGCCGTAGCCGAGGCCGCCGACCCGCAGGCGCTCTTCGGTCGCGGCGGCGAAATCAGGCGCGGCGACAATTTTGAGGAGTTGGATGGCGAGGTTTTTGTCGGCGTCGGGCTTGGGTTCGGCGGGCGTGCGGGAATCCATCGGGATGCCCATGATTTTTTTGCGCACCGCCTTTTCCTCGCCGAAGAGTTCGAGGGTGTTGCCGTAGCTCTTGCTCATCTTGCGGCCATCGAGACCGGGCACGACGGCGGACTCCTCGCGGATGACGGGCTCGGGCACGACGAAGGTGTCGCCGTAGGTCTGGTTAAACTTGATCGCGAGGTCGCGCGTCATCTCGAGGTGTTGCTTTTGATCGCGACCAACAGGCACCTTTTGGGTGTCGAAGAGGAGGATGTCGGCGGCCATGAGCACGGGGTAGGCGAAGAGACCGAAGTGGGGCGCGATGCCCTGGGCGATCTTGTCTTTGTAGCTGTGGGCGCGTTCGAGCAGGCCCATCGGCATGACGGTGCCGAGCAGCCAGTAAAGTTCGCAGACCTCGGGCACGTCGCTCTGGCGCCAGAAGACGCTCTTCGCGGGGTCGATGCCGCAGGCCAGCCAATCGAGGGCGACGCCGAGGGTGTAGTCGCGGCGGAGCTTGGCGTCGGTGAGCGACGTCATCGAGTGGTAGTCGGCGATGAAATAAAAACACTCATTGTCGCCCTGGGCGGCGATGGCCGGCTGCATCGCGCCGAGGTAGTTGCCCAGATGAAGAATGCCCGAAGGCTGGATACCGGTGAGAGTCCGCATGGAAAAAGGAGTCGGAAGCGAAAAACGAAGAAGGGGAAAGGCGAAAGGTGGGCGGAGCGGCGCGCGGCTCAAGCCCGACGTGGCAGGTAACTGAGCGCCCCGCGCTGGCGGGCGATAGTGTCGGCGGGCAGGTGGCCGGTGAAAACGGTGCCGGGCATGACGAGCGCGCGCGGGCCGAGCACGCTGCCGGGGTTGAGCACGGCATTGCAGCCCACCTCGGCGGCGTCGCCGAGGATGGCCCCGAATTTGCGCAGGCCGGTCGCGTAAGTTTTGTGCTCGGTGCGCACGTGAATGGGCTGCTGGTCGAGGCGCAGGTTGGAGCAGATCGCGCCCGCGCCGAGGTGGGCCTTGTTGCCCAGGATGGAGTCGCCCACGTAGCTGAAATGAGGCACCTGCACACCGTCGAGCAGGAGGCAGTTTTTGAACTCGCAGGAGTTACCCAGCACGCAACCCGCGCCGACGATGACGTTGCCGCGGATGTAGGCACCGGGGCGGATTTCGACGCCCGGCCCGATCCAGGCGGGGCCGATAATGGTCGCATAGGCGGGAAACTTCACGCCGGGCGAAATCCAGACCGAGCCCTCGATGTGAACGCCTGGCGGCACTCCGGCCGGACGTTCGGCAGGCGGCGGCGGCAACGAGGCCAAGGCCGGCGCGATGGTGCGTAGCCAAGCCCAAGGCTCCGCCTGCAAATCGAAGAATGACGCGAAAGGTGCGAGTGAGGCGGGGAAGGTGAAAAAATCGGCGGCTTTCATGGATCTAAACCCGAGGCATGGCCAATTGCATGGTCCACGGCAAAGATTCATTTTAAAGCGTTAGTCGAAGCTGGGTGAAAGCACGCGATGCGAAGGATTTTACCCGCCCAAGCGGCGCGCTCGCGCCGAAAATGCGAATGAACTTTTCGCTCCCTGAGCGCCCAACCTACCGATCACATGTGGAAAAACCACTTCTGGGCCGAGTTGACGGACTCCGAAGATGGTTACCGATCAA